>DLGS01000237.1:0-12174 GCA_002482815.1 Bacteroidetes bacterium UBA7688 | reverse complement strand
GAGCTTTTCCGGGTTTGTATTCCAATGCGCCCATTCCGCGGTTGCTCACATAGGTCAGCTGCTCCAGGATGGATATTTTTTCGAAGTTTTTTTGCTTTGATTCCAACCAGGTTTTGAAGATAATATTCCCAAACAAATCGGGTAGAGAGTCGGCAATCATAGGTGGCAATCCCCGAAAAGCCTCATTGTTGAACTTCCCGAACACTTGAACTTGCTCTGTCCGCTTGATGAGCAAGGGGAACAGGTTTTTATACTTTCCGGATTTCAGAAAGGCCGGGTTGTATTGAAAGAAAGATTTTTTCCGGTCTTCGTCATGGCCAATTTTTCCAATCTCTTCGCCAAAACAAAATACGCTGATGATGTTGTTTTTAGACATGATCAGTATAAAGATTTGTAAGTGTTATTTTGTGCTTCGCTGCTGACATATTGATGGAAACTGTCCAGCGCATCAAAATATTGCAACACTTTGAGCAAGGTGTCAATGGTGATATTTTTTCCTGACTCCAGGTTTTGTATCGTAATGCGGGAAAGGTTCAGGGCAGTGGCCAGTTCTTCCTGTGAAAGATTTTTTCCTTTACGTATCGCTTTCATCCAATCCCCTAATTTTTCTTTTACATCCTTTATTTTGATAGCTTCCAGACTCATTATTGTATAGTATAGTATGCAAATATAGCTTAATTAAGATAAAAAGACTGTTATACTATGCAAAATTTACAATTCTAACTTTTGTATATTATAATATGCAAAAAAAGTATTTTTTATTATTTTTGCATACTTTAATGTGCATTTTATGCAAAAAAACCACCAAATTATTTGGTGGTTTTAAAAAATGATTATGAAAACTAATATTGTTCCGTATCGTTGGGGAATAGATTTCCTTTAACGTCAGAAATATAATGTTGTGTGGCTTTGGTAATTTCTTCAAAAAGATTGTGGTAGCGGCGTAAAAATTTGGGTGAAAAATCTTTGTTGATGCCCAACATATCATGCATGACCAACACTTGTCCGTCTACATGCATTCCTGCACCAATGCCAATCACAGGGATTTTTAATTCTTCGGCAACACGCTTGCCCAATGTAGCGGGTATTTTTTCCAGAACAATCGAAAAGCAACCGGCCGCCTGAAGAGCGTGCGCATTTTCTATCAACATATCAGCTTCTTCCTCTTCTTTCGCACGAACTGCGTAGGTGCCAAATTTGTTGATTGATTGTGGTGTCAGGCCTAAATGTCCCATTACCGGAACACCTGCGCTCACGATGCGTGTGATGGATTCGCACTCATCTTTACCGCCTTCCAGTTTTATAGCGTGGGCACCGGATTCTTTCATTACACGGATTGCGGATTCCAATGCTTTTTTGCTGTTACCCTGGTAACTCCCAAAAGGTAAATCAACAATGACCAGACAACGCTGAATACCGCGCATTACACTTTGGGCATGATATATCATGTGATCCAGTGTGATGGGTAAAGTTGTGCTGTTTCCCGCCATTACATTCGAAGCTGAATCACCAACGAGCAGCACATCAATTCCTGCGGCATCTAATATGCTTGCCATCGAAAAATCGTAAGCAGTCAGCATACTGATCTTCTCGTTATTTTGCTTCATCCACTGCAAAGTGTGTGTGGTAACCCGTTTTATTTCAGAATGTACTGACATGCGAAAGCTGTTCGATTAGATTAAGAAAGTAAAGGTAAGCGGAAGATTCTGAAAAGTAGTAAGCTCAGGGAATATGGAATTCTAAATCAATCTGATATATTGATTTTTCTAACAATTTTAGGAAACCCCAACTAGCTTACTTATATTTACGTCTGTTATATTTAAAAAACCATCTTCTTATGAAAACAAGATTTATGCTATTAATATCTATTTGTTTCATTGCCTCCAAATCCCTTTTGGCACAAACAAATCCGCCGCTTCGTTTTTATGAAAACGGTAAAGTGGGTTATAAAACCAATGATGGAAAAACAATTGTTGCTCCGGTCTATTATGCAGGTAGTGAATTTATCAATGGATTTGCTATTGTTATAAAGGATAATCTTCGCGGCTACATTAATGAACAGGGAGAATTGAAAATCCCTTTAATGTATCGCGATGCGAACCCTTTTTTTAATGGTTGTGCCTCGGTTAAATTTGGCAATAAGTATGGTTTTATCAATTCTAAAGGTGCCTGGGTTATAGAACCCGTTTATGAAGAAGTTTACTCTTTCCAGGAGAATATGGCATTGGTGAAAAAGGATGGCAAATATGGGTTCATAAATGCCGGCCTCAAAGAAATCATTCTGCCTCAGTACGAAATTGCATCGTCTTTTTCAGAGGGATTGGCAATGGTGAAGATTGGATCCAAATTTTCTTTTATCAATCAACAAGGAAAACAAGTTATGAGCAGAAAATTCGATTTTGCAGGTGTGTTCCATAATGGAGAGGCTTTGGTTGGTCTGGGCAAAGAAAAATTTATGATTAATACAAAAGGAAAAATATTGAGAGAAGTAGAAGATCACGAAGATCATGAAAAGGAAGAACGAGAGGAAAGAGAGAGAGAAACTAAAAAAATTAAATAGTCCATCCATCACCAGAAAAAAGTATCTCTATGAAATTCTCAAAAATTTTATTCTTTATAATAATAGTATTAAGTACGGTAAGTAGTAAAGCTCAAAGTGGCAATTGGGTTTGGCTTAAAGGCAGTGATGTGAAGGGTTCCACAGGGAATTACGGCACGATAGGCGTGTCCAGTCCGACCAACGAACCACCTCCACGTTATCAGGCTGCTTATTGGACAGATCTGAACGGTAAATTCTGGATGTTTGGCGGTGTACCTGGTCTGAATGACTTGTGGAAATATGATCCGATAACCAATGAATGGACCTGGGTAAAGGGCCCTAAGAACGCAACTTCTCTGGCAGGAGTCTATGGTACAAAGGGTGTTCCTTCAGTACTGAATTATCCTGCTGCTGTAGGTTATGGCGCCAATTGCTGGACTGATGCTGCTGGCGATTTGTGGCTTTACAGTGGTTATGATATGTCAGGAACTTTTTCCAATGATGTGTTATGGAGATATCATATTGCAACCAATGAGTGGACCTGGATGAAGGGAACGAAAGTTTCTTCAACTGTAGCAGTTTATGGAACTAAGGGGCTTGCTGCTGCCGCGAATACTCCCGGAGAAAGAAATGAATGTAAATCAGCCTGGGTTCACAACAATAAATTATGGTTATTCGGGGGAATGTCAGGAGCGAATGTTCGAAATGATTTATGGAGTTTTGATATTGCAACAAACAATTGGACATGGGAAGCAGGTACAAACTTGCCAGCAGACGCAGGAACCTATGGTACGAAAGGCGTTGCGGATGCTACCAATACACCATCTTCAAGATTTTCTTACACCAGATGGCAGGATGCCAGTAATAATTTTTACCTGTTTGGAGGATCAAAAAGCACGTCCTCTCAAAATGATGTTTGGCAGTATAATACTTCAACAAAAATGTGGACTTGGGTCAGCGGTACCAATCTTTCCAATGACAAAGGAACCACCAACCCATATTGTAAGCCTAATGCAGGTGACGCTCCTGCTTCCAGGTTCGAAAACCAAACAGCACAATCAAACAGTCAGTGTACAAAAGCCTTCTGGACTTTCGGGGGTACTGGTATACATGGGTATTTTAACGATTTGTGGTTATTTAACACTGAAAATTTTGAATGGACTAAAGTAAAAGGTGGTGTTGGAACCCCGCCGGCATCCAGCTATGGTGTCAAAGGTGTGGAAGCTGCCTCAAATTTAATACCGGGAAAAATGGGATGTTGCGTTTGGACAGACAAGATTGGTGTTCTATATGTGTTTGGTGGATACGGATACGATTCAAAAAATGTGTTTGAACTGAGCAATGATTTATGGAAGTTTATTCCTGATACAGCTTGTATAAAAACTAATCTTGTCGGTGGTGTGAAACTCAGCCAGCCTACAGATACAGTCCTTTGCGAGGGTGACACAATTAAAATACCATTACCCTTAAAATCGGCAGTTGATGTACAACCCAATACAAATGTCCATCTGAATACAACTACCGGATTTATCGAATTTTTTGGCATTGGCACCACCAGGTATACGATAACTTCTAATTCTCTCGATCCGGATGATCCTTGTTTCGTGAGTGATACTATTTCGTTTACTATTATTGGTTACCCAAGACCTAAGGCTGATTTTTCCATCACTCCAAACAAAGCGTCCCTGAATAATCCCACCTTTAATTTCCTGAACAGTTCCAGTAATGCTGTGAGGTATGAATGGTTTTATGAAGGTGCAATTATTTCAACCGACCTGGACCTGGTTTATAAATTTCCGAAAATTGGTAAATACTGTGTCACACTTGTAGCGATTAATAAATGTGAACAAAGAGATTCGGTTACAAAATGTTGTTATGTGATGGATTCAGTTTTTTTAATTCCTGTTCTGGACACAACCATCTGTAAAGGAGATTCTGTTTTGTATGATATACCGGAAGGCTTAGGATATTCAATAACGCCTGCAAATGATTATGTTTTGGACACACTGCGTCAGGTGATTGTATTTAAACCCTCAGCAGACACCAGATACACGATTATTACAAAATCGGTGCTTGCCAGTGATCCTGATTTCAAAGCTGATACAATGTATGTTACGGTAAGAATGCAGCCAAAACCAAAAGCTGCATTTACAATTGCACCTTCAATAGCCGATATTGAAAATCCGGTATTCAGTTTTGAAAGCGGGTCCACAAATGCAGTATCGCAGGAATGGTATTTTGATGGAAATCTTATCTCGAAAGAGCAAAAATTCATGCATTCTTTTCCTCAAATAGGAGAATATTGTGTGAAGCTGGTGGCAACAAATAAATGTGAGGAAAAAGATAGTGTTGTACAATGCTGCAAAGTGTATAAAAAAGGCAAATTGATGATGCCAAACGTTTTTTCTCCAAATGATGATGGAAAAAATGATGCAATAAAAGCGATATTAACCGGGCCTTACCTATCCTACAGTCTGAAGATTGTGAACAGATACGGAGAAGAAATTTTCTCAACTAGTGATCCTCTCAAAGCGTGGGACGGCAGGTTTAATAGTCAGAATCAGGAAGTTGGAGTTTACTACTATTTGATTAAAGTAAAATTTGATTATCCCGATTCGCAGGATGAAATGTATAAAGGAGATATTTCATTGATTAGATAGTATTGCACTGGTATAAGTAAGAAGGAAATTTTTACCTTTGCGACCGATGAAATATTTAATTGTTGGTTTGGGAAATATCGGAGCAGAATACGATGCAACCCGCCATAATATTGGTTTTGATATTGCTGATACTTTCGTGATGCAAAACGGTGGACAGTTTCGTCTGGACAGACATGCCTGGGTGGCCGAATGCAAATGGAAGGGTAAAACTTTTATCGTAATAAAACCGACCACTTATATGAACCTGAGTGGGAAGGCGGTGAAATACTGGATGGATAAAGAGAAGATTTCGATAGATAATATTCTGGTTTTGCTGGACGATCTTGCTTTGCCACTGGATACTTTACGACTCCGTGGTTCAGGTAGTGATGCAGGTCATAATGGATTGAAAAATATTCAGCTGATGCTGGCTACCAATGCTTATCCAAGATTAAGATTTGGTGTCGGTAATAATTTTCCCAAAGGACGACAGGTGGAATTTGTATTAGGCAGGTGGACTCCTACGGAAATGCCCATAGTAAAAAACAAAATCCTGAAAAGTTGCGAAGTGATTGAAAGTTTTGCAGCGGTAGGATTGGCAAAAACGATGAGCCTTTTCAACAAATAATAAAAAGGGCTGACAATTATTTGTCAGCCCTTTTTTCAATGATATAAAACGCTAAAGTGCATTTGCAGCAAATGTATTACCTTGGTTGATGTCTCCTGTTTCAAATCCTTTTTTGAACCAATACATTCTTTGTTCGGATGTGCCATGTGTAAATCCGTCCGGTACAACATAGCCCTGCGACTGTTTTTGCAGATTATCATCACCAATAGCATTGGCTGCATTTAAGGCTTCTTCTATATCACCTGGTTCAATAATTTTTTGACTGGTTTGTGCATAGTGAGCCCACAATCCTGCAAGAAAGTCTGCCTGTAATTCCAGCCTTACGGATAATTTGTTCGCTTCGGCCTCGCTAAGTCCTTGTCGCTGCTGTTCCATTTTTGCAGAAATTCCTAATAGGTTTTGCACATGATGTCCCACCTCGTGCGCAATGACATAGGCCATAGCAAAATCGCCGGGAGCCTTAAATCTGTTTTGCAATTCGCTGTAAAAAGCCAGGTCAATATAAGCTTTATGGTCAGCAGGGCAATAGAAGGGACCCATTGCTGCAGCGCCTTGTCCGCAAGCAGTACTGACCTTTCCACAGAATGCACCAAGTATTGGCGGCTCATAAACCTGCCCCATTTTTTCAAATTCAGTTTTCCATACTTCTTCTGTACTGGCTAGTGTGACTCTTACAAAACTCATGTATTCGGAATTCTTGCTTTCATTGGTTTCGCACACATGTTCTTCTGTTCCGGATGTTACATTTTGTAATTGCCCCATCAGAGCTGATGGGTCTTTCCCGGTCAGTAGGGCGACTACAATTACAATAAGGACGCCTATCCCCCCACCAATCATTTTTTTTCCACCGCCACCGCCGGTACTTCCGGTCAAATCTTCAAAGTTTGTGCTTTCGCGTCTCCCTTTCCAAAGCATATGCTATAATTTATAAACCAAAAATAGGAAATTTAGTATCCAATGAAAGGTATTTACCCACATCATTTTTTTAAAAGAAATGGATGCCTATTTTTGTGCCATAACCTTATTGAAGCATAAATGGAAAATTCAAGATTGCAAGATGACTTGCTGAAAGAATTTAAGCAGGAACGAGAGATGATCGTTACCCAGCTTGATTTGCTGGATCCGCTGGCTGTATCTTTAAGAAAACCTGCAGCAGCAAGGGTTCTGAACAGTATTTTTCTTTTGGTTCTGGAAGGGCTGACCTGGCTAAGCATTGTTGGGGTGGCATCATTTTGTATTGTCAGAGATAATATTTATCCTTTCTATATTCTTGCCCGGTTGCGCACCAAAGCAGATAGTATTGGATTCAGTGCAAGGGATGTGAATTTCTTATACTGGAGTATTGTTGGTTTTGCCACAATTATCGCTTTTTTATTATTTATTATTGCCCGAAACCTTGCCCACATCCGCAAGAAGAATGCAATCCTGCAAATGGCAGCTAACCGTATAAAAATTGTAGTGGGTGAACAACTAAAACGTAAAGCTGCTGTAGACGCCATTGATCAACGTCATTTTGGTATTCTGGAACCTTTGCCCCTGCATGAACTGAAAAGTACAGCAGTGCCGAACCCAGGCCATTAATTGTAATTTCGTCCTGTGTCAGCAATTTACCTAAAAGGATTTAAAACTTACCTGACGCTGGAGCGTTCAATGTCTGTAAATACAATTACAGCTTATCAGCACGATGTTGCAATGCTGATGGCATTCCTTCTCGAAAAACATATCAATATTTCAGAGGTTGCATTGCCCGATTTGCAACAATTTGTGCAGCATGTTGCAGAAATGGAACTGAGCGCAAATTCGCAAGCCAGGGTTTTAAGCGGGGTTAAATCTTTTTATAAATTTCTCCTTCTTGAACAAATTATAAAAGAAGATCCGACAGAATTATTAACTGCACCTAAACTGACCAGGCCATTGCCAGTTGTGTTATCCATCCCCGAGATTGATTTAATGGTAGCGGCAATTGATCACAGTAAACCCGAAGGGCAGCGAAACCGGGCGATTCTCGAAACGATGTACAGTTGTGGTTTAAGGGTATCAGAGTTGATTAATCTGACACTTTCAGGATTGTTTTTGGATATTGATTTTATCAGGGTTGTAGGGAAAGGAAATAAGGAACGCCTGATTCCTATTGGAGGTGAAGCGATCCGTCAGATTAAAATTTACAGGGAGAATATCCGAAACCATATTGACGTGAAAGAAAAATTTTCTGACACCCTATTTTTGAACCGGAGAGGCAGCGCACTCAGCAGGGTGATGATTTTTATGATTATTAAAGATCTGGCAGCAAAAGCAGGAATTAAAAAAAGTATTCATCCCCACACTTTACGTCATTCTTTTGCAACTCATTTGGTAGAAGCGGGTGCAGATTTGCGGGCCGTGCAGGAAATGATGGGGCACAAAAGTATTACAACTACAGAGATTTATACCCACCTCGACAAAGGCTATCTTCGCAATACACTGGAGCAATTTCATCCCAGGTACAATAGCTAAAATTTATCCTCAAAATAGAAGCCAAAGCTTATTTTTGGCCAAATAATTACAGCTGTTTCTAAATGGCCACTTTAAGAAATTTATCAAAAAGCATCAATAATACCGGATTTGGTGTCAATGCCAATGCCGAAGGAGGCCGTCTGGTCAACAAAGACGGCACAATAAATCTGCGGAAAACCGGGATTTCTTTTTTGGAGAGAATGAGTTGGTATCACGTATTGCTGCGCATGCCAAGGATAAAATTTCTGATTCTTGTTTTTGCATTTTACACAGCGGTTAATATCCTCTTTGCTACCATTTATGTCGCAATAGGAATACAATATCTGAAAGGAACTGATGCTGGTGGCTCATTGGCAAACCAGTTTCAGCAGGCGTTTTTCTTCAGTTCTCAGACGCTGACTACTGTAGGGTATGGCCATATCAGCCCCGATGGTTTGGTTGCCAATATTGTAGCCTCTCTCGAATCTTTTGCCGGTATCATGTCTTTTGCATTGGTTACCGGGCTTTTCTTTGCCCGATTCTCAAGACCGAAGGCCTATCTGAAGTTTAGCGATAACATTCTTGTATCTCCTTATAAAGACGGAAAAGCTTTAATGTTCCGTGTGGCTTCGCAGAAAAATAATCATCTGACTGATGCAGAATGTCAGGTGACGACTGCCTTTCACGTGATGGAGGAAGGTAAACGGGTGACAAAATTTTTTCAACTTCCTTTGGAAATAAACCGCATCAATTCTCTGGCCATCAGCTGGACTTTGGTACATCCCATTGATGAAAATAGTCCGCTTTTTGGAATGAGTGAAGCTGACCTGCAGGAGTCGAATATCGAGGTGATGCCGGGCATTAAAGCATTCGACGATCATTACTCTAATACTGTTCAGCAGCGCACATCTTACACCGCAAAAGAACTGATTTATGGCGCAAAATTTCTACCCACATTTCAGCGTTCGCCCGACGGTGGCCACACTTTGTTGGAGCTGGATAAACTCAATCATTACGAGAAGGTGTCGTTTTAATAAAAATCAGGTCTTTTGCTCAAACCTTAATTGCATCGAGTAATTAAGTAATTTCGCACACAATTCAATAAAGATAATAATGATTACCCAATTGATTAAAGAAGCTGCTGTTGCAGCTTTACAGCATTTTTACACCGAACAGGAATTTACCGTTGATAACGTAAGTGTCAATGAAACTAAACCCGAGTTTAAAGGAGATTATACTGTAGTGTTATTTCCTTTTGTAAAAATGCTGCGACAAAAGCCGGACGAATTGGGTAAACAATTGGGTGAATATCTGGTTCAAAATAATCCTTCGCTTTTTACAGCATATCAAATTGTTAGCGGTTTCCTGAATCTTACTGTCAGCGATGATTTTTTTGTATCAATGCTGCAGGAAAGCTGGCACAATGAAGCTTTCGGAACGAGTAAGATTTCCACTAAAAAGGTAATGATTGAGTATTCTTCCCCGAATACCAACAAACCTTTGCACTTTGGTCATTTGCGTAATATATTCCTGGGTTATGCTTTGGGGAATATTCTAAAGCAAACCGGAAATGAGGTTGTAAAGGCCAATCTGATCAACGATCGTGGTATCCATATTTGTAAATCGATGGTCGCATGGCAGCGTTATGCCAATGGCGCCACTCCGGAAAGTACCTGCATCAAAGGAGATCATTTGGTAGGTGACTATTATGTGAAATTCAATGATGTCTACAAAGCAGAAATTGCCGCTTTGGTAGCTGATGGAATGGAGGAAAAACTTGCTGAGAAAGAAGCTTCAATCATGAAGGATGCCCAGCAGATGTTGCGTCAATGGGAGGCTGGCGACCAGGAAGTGTATAGTCTTTGGCAAACCATGAATGGTTGGGTGTACGATGGTTTTGAAGTTTCGTATAAAAGGCTGGGCGTGGATTTCGACAAGATGTATTACGAAAGCAATACTTACTTGTTGGGTAAAGCAATTGTAGAAAAAGGTCTTGAAAAAGGTGTGCTCTTTAAAAAAGAAGATAACAGCGTTTGGATTGATCTGACTGCAGATGGCCTTGATCAGAAGTTGCTTTTGCGTGGTGACGGAACTTCTGTTTACATGACCCAGGATATCGGAACGGCAGTATTGAAGTATGATGATTTTAAGTTGGACCAATCTGTTTATGTAATTGCAGATGAGCAGAATTATCACATGCAGGTTTTGAAATTGATTTTATCAAAACTTGGCGAGCCATGCGCTGAAGGAATATTTCACTTGTCGTACGGAATGGTAGAATTACCAAGTGGTCGTATGAAAAGCCGCGAAGGAACAGTTGTAGATGCGGATGATATGATGGATGAGATGGTGCGTATGGCGCAGGAGCAAACGGAAGAAAATGGTAAAGCGGATGGTTTTTCGGCTGAAGAATTGAACCGTTTGTACCAAATGATTGGCTTGGGTGCATTGAAGTTTTACCTGCTTCGGGTAGATCCTAAAAAGAAGATGATTTTTGACCCGAAAGAGTCGATTGATTTGCACGGTTTCACCGCGACCTTTATCCAATATGCACATGCACGTATCTGTTCCATTTTACGCAAAGAAAATTTGCCTGTAATGCCTGATGAGGCTTCTTTTCAAACGTACAAGACCACATTGGAACTTGCCAAAGCCGAGAAAGACATTATTGTAAAACTGGAGCAATATCCGTGTATTATGGAAACCGCGGCTACGGAAATGAGTCCTTCAGTTTTGTGTAACTATACTTTTCAGCTCGCACAGGCATTCAATACTTTCTACGATCAGCATAGTATTTCAAAAGCCGAAAACGAAGAGAAGAAACAATTGCGTTTGATGATGATTATTATGACAGCAAAAACAATGAGGCACGCAATGAGCTTGTTGGGAATAGCATTGCCGGAGAAAATGTAATTAATTGCAGCCCGATATTTTGAATCCATAATAGAATACAAATAACCAAACAATTCCTTTAATCAGGAAAAACAGAAAACCTGCGACTCCAATGCGTTTGAGCCAGGTTTTCTTTTTAGTATCCGGATTGTTTATCTCAGGTTTTGAATTTTCCAGTTGCGACAAGGTATTTTCTTTTATGACTCAAAAATAACATTGGTATGACAATTCAATTTCAAAAATCGGGAATATCTTTATTGGCATTTGCATAAAACGGAAAAAACAGCTTGACAGATACCACTAAACATTTAAAATCATTTCGTTATTCGGCTATCGCTCTCAGGATTGCCATGGTTATTCCGTTTGTTATATTTTGTATTTACTATATCTCCCATTCCAGGGCTGAATTGTCAGCAGATTTTTTAGCCAAGGGCGGTTGTTTTTACAGACAGGAAAAATTTTCTACCGTTACGTTCAATAAAGCAGTCAAAACAACAGGGAATATATTGTGTATTTTATCAATCCCGCTTGTCCTGTTTTTTTCGTTTTTTATTTTTCGTTTTTTCAGTTTCAGCATTTTTTCAAAATCTCTTGAGCGGCTGAAGACCTTCAAAAAATCTTTTCCCTGGATAATTGCTTTGCTGGCTTCCTGTATCGCATTTGCCACTTTTGGGTTTTCTTATACTGCAATGTGCACTGACGAGGCTTTTTCGGCACTCAATTTTGCAAAACAGCCCTTGGTAAGGCTTATCAGTTATTATCCTATACCCAATAATCATATTTTCTTCAACCTGCTCAATCATTTCTGGTGCAATTTTTTCACCAATTCATTTGTGTCCGGGCGGGTACTTTCTATTGTTTTTTATTGTTCGTTGATTTGCGGGAACTTCTTCCTGTTTTATCATTTTACTAAAAATAACTTCATTTCTTTCCTTTGCTGTTTGGTATTATCTCTTCAATTTATTGTGTGGGGGTTCGGGCATCAGGGCAGGGGTTATGCATTG
>DLGS01000080.1 GCA_002482815.1 Bacteroidetes bacterium UBA7688 | reverse complement strand
GAGACGTCGTCAAACAAGGGGACACCATTGCTCAGTTAGCCGAGATAAAAGATGCCTACCTCGACCCTCAGTTATTGGATCGTACCAGGGAACAAATGGAGGCCAAAGAGGCCTCTGTCGTTTCGTACAGCGATAAGGTAAATGCAACTACGCAACAGATGAAAGCCATTGAGCAATCAAGAGGATTGAAACTGGAGCAATTGCAAAATAAAATCCGGCAGAATGAGTTGAAAATAATCAGTGATAGCATGGAAGTCATTGCGGCAAGCAACGACTATAAAATAGCAGAGGCACAATACAAACGCCAACTGGTGATGCGTGATAGTGGCCTGGCTTCGTTGGTACAGGTAGAGCAACGCAACCAATCTATGCAGAGTGCGCTGGCAAAAAAAATGAGTGCGGAAATCAAACTGAACAACACCCGCACAGACCTCACCAACGCCAAAATAGAACTGAACCAAACGCAGCAGGAGTATACAGAAAAATACGCCAAAGCACAGGGAGACAGGGCTTCGGCACAAAGTGAAATAGCAAGTGGCAAAGGAGAAATAGCTAAATTGCAGAATCAATATGCCAACTACGTTATCCGAAACGGACAGTACTATTTGATTGCTCCTCAGGAGGGGCAGATCGTGAACGCCAGCAAAGCAGGTATCAATGAAATTGTGAAAGAAGGGGAAACCCTGCTGGAAATTGTTCCCAAAAATATAGGTTTGGCTGTCGAGATATACGTAAAACCGGTAGACTTGCCGCTTATCGAGAAGGGGCAAAAGATCAATATGGTTTTTGATGGTTTTCCGGCCGTGGTTTTTAGCGGTTGGCCTACTGCATCCATCGGGATGTTCAAAGGGCAGATTGCTGCCATTGAAAATAGTGTGAGTGCCAATGGAATGTTCCGAATATTAATTGCACAGGTAGACGATGAGAAGCCCTGGCCTCCCACCTTAAAGATTGGAACCGGGGTCAACGGCATTGCCTTATTGAATGACGTATTTATCTGGTATGAACTATGGCGAAATATCAATGGCTTCCCACCAGACTTTTACAAAACAAAAAGTGATAAAACAAAAACTGATGCGCAAGCAAAAAAATAAATTCTACTTTCTTTTCAGTTTTCTTCTCTTATCAATATTCAGTGCTACAGCCCAATCCAGCGATACGGCTATGGTACTGAACCAAACCGGATTTTTATCCATCGTCAGGCAATATCACCCTGTAATGCGCCAGGCAACGATAGGGGTAGAAAGGGCGCGTGCCAATCTGCTGGAAAGCAGAGGAGCTTTTGACCCGACGATAGGTGCAGACTACAGTACCAAAACTTTTGAAGGTAAAGGTTATTACACTTATTTCAATCCTGAAATAGTAGTGCCGACCTGGTATGGTATAGATCTCAAAGCGGGTACCGAAAAGATCGAAGGTAGCCGCGTTACCAGTGAAGCCACACTTGGCGAATCAAGTTATATCGGTGTAAAAGTAAGTTTGCATCAACTCTTATTCGACAAACGAAGAGCAGCTGTTCAACAAGCCAAAAGCATGGTAAGCCTCAGCAAAGCCGAGCAGGAACTAATCCTCAACGATCTGCTCTTTGACGCTATAGCAGCCTATTGGCATTGGGTGCGCAGCTACGAAGTGTACCGGATTGTGCAGGATGCCCTGGAGGTGAGTAAAGAGCGTTTCCGTTTTGTAAGAATAGAATACGAACAAGGCTCAAAGCCAGCTATAGATACCACAGAGGCGCTCACCCAACTACAAAGTTTTGAATTACTGGAGCAATCCGCCAGACTCGATTGGCAAAATGCCGGATTGATGCTCAGTAATTATCTGTGGTTACCCAATCAAAAAGCCATGGATTGGAACGAGAATATTTTGCCCGCAGCCAATCAGTTGAATGAAGCATATCCTGGCATTCCGGCGCTCAATAATCTGTTGGATGATGCCGGCACCAGTCATCCTAAGCTCCGCAGCCTGGATTTTAAAATCGACATTCTTGAAACTGAAAGAAGATTAAAAATGCAATCTTTTTTACCAAAGTTCAGTGTGAGTGGCAATGCCCTCAACCGTGGTTTTGCTTTCGCCAATCCTACCGACAGGGTATTGCTTGAAAATAACCATAAATTGGGCGTAGACCTCGCGGTGCCGCTTTTTATGCGGCAGGCAAGAGGAGCTTTCAGGCAGGCAAAACTTAAAATAGAAGAGACAAGCCTGCAACAGGATCTCACTATGCTGGAGATAAGCAACAAAATCAAAAGTTATTACAACGAAGTGTATAATCTGCAAAATCAAATCAACACTTTCGAAGAAGCCTATAAAAATTACAGCAGACTTTACCAGGGTGAGGTCACAAGATTTGCAAATGGTGAGAGTACTTTATTTGTAATGAATGCCCGGCAAAACAAATTGCTCGAAGTGGCCCAAAAACTGGTGGAATTAAAAGCTAAATGGCGCAAATCTTATGCAGCCTTATTGTGGGCTTCTGCAAGGCTTGATTAAGAATAAGATCTTATCTCACGAATAACAAGCGAATCCCTGCTGATGGTAAAGCAGTTGTATGTGCTTCCCCGAAAGGGTGGACTGATACTCATCAGGCATTACTTTATTGTATTCCTCTTTTTTCTTTAATAACCGCAGAAGGAATTTGTTCCTTTGCCGGAAAAGGCAAAATTTGGTGCAAGTGGGAAAAATGATCCGTTTTTTGGCAAAAATGAGGTGTCCTTTGCCATCTCCTTAATAAGATATGCCAAAGTTCAATAGGGATATGCCAAAGTTTATTAGAGATATGCCAAAGGACACAATGAATATGCCAAAGGGCACAATGGAAATGGCATCTCCCTGAACAGAAATGGCAAAGGACACTTTGAATTTCACTTGTCCGGTGGCTGTTAAATAAACTGTGTCAAAGATTATATCTGTCTTCAGAAAAAATAATGAAATACTCCTTACCGCATCTGCCACAAAGAATTGCTTTACTTTTACGACTTCTAAAACATAACCATGCTCAGCAACAACGATATTCTTAAAAAGCTCCGTGTAGCACTTTCCCTCAAAAACGATGACATCATCGAGATACTCGCTTTGGTGGATTTCGAAATTTCGAGAGGTGCTTTGGGCGATTTGTTCCGCAACGAAGACCATCCGGGCTACAAAGCTGCCGGCGACCAGGTGCTGCGCAATTTCCTGAACGGACTGATTATCTACAAAAGAGGAAAAAAAGAGGATACTCCTGCAGATACAAAACCCGGTCAGGAGGAAAATAAAAAGTAATCCTTCAAAACGATTTCATTAAAAAAAGCGGACAGTATCTGTCCGCTTTTTTTACTCAGTAAGAATGTAAAAAGGTCTTTAGAACGAAAGCTGGTATTGCATAACCACAGCACTTTTACGCTCTGTGACGCGATATTCGGCTCCAGTATTTACCATAAAAACCGGGCGGTTTTGATAAGCCAGCGTCAGTTTCGAGTTATGACCCGACAGCAGGAAGTTGACACCCATATCATAATACATCATCGGGTCGGCCAGTTTTTGCAGAATCGAATATTGTACACTGGCATAAGGCATAATTGTTCCTGCTTTGCCCAGTAAGTCGTTTTTGAATTTATAACCTGCCTGCGCATATACATTTTGTCCGGTTCCATAAAGGGGAGCACCATTGCCTGGACCATTTAATACAGCAGGATTATTGTTGCCGGTTGCGGGATTGAGCGGGGCTGTATTGCGGATATAATTTTTACCAAAATCATAATCTGAAAACGAAACATAGGCACTGATGGCGGTGCCTTTTTGTTTGTTCAGCGGCGCATCATAATAGGCGTCTATGGCTAACAATCGCATGGCCGATTTCACCGTGTCTGTTCCGTTGTCTGCCAGGCGTATCATCGCATCAGGCTGCACAATAAAACCTGCACCTATATTCAACACTTTTTTTGCCCCCAGGTAAGTGCCGGTAGCATAAGGCAGCATGTTCGATTCTTTATCGAACAGTTGATATTGAAAGTAGGCTTGGGTTTGCAATTTGGGAGGAGCAGTAGAGAAGTTTGCATTTTGGCTCAGCGTAGTAAAGGAAGCCGGGTTGGCAATATAAGCAGCCGATTTCTGTATGGCCAATGGGTCGGTAACAATGATGCGGTAATCAAATTTTCCAAACTTACCTTTTGCATACACGCTTAGTTTTCTGAGAAACTGGTCTGTCACATCATTGGTTGCTTCCTGGTAGAGCGGCAGATCCAGGCCCATAATATTGCCAACAGACGAAGAGGCAAAGCGCGATAAACCGGTCCAGCCGGCAAGACCTGCACCAATAGAAAGATGTTCATTTACAATTTCATATTCGCCAACGGCATCGTGCAAAAAGAAGCCTGCTTTTCTTTCAGAAAGGGCATTGAAATTATTAATGCCAAGATGCACGTACAGGAATGTGCGTTTCGCAACAGGTCCGTACAATTGAAGCCTGGTGCGGCGAATGCCGATGTCCGCTTTGCTTTCCTGGCTTTGGCCATTCAGGGTCGAGCCAGGATTGTTTTGATTGTATCGCAGCCAAACCTGGTTGAGCATGCTTATTTTCAGATAGCGGGAGCCATCTTCATTGAAGTTTAGTTTTCCGTCTTTGAAATTTTGTGCGGATCCTGCTATGCTACAGCATAATAATGCTGATGCAAAAAGACCTGAATGTATCTTCATCCGATATGTTTATGGTGTTTGTTGGTATGCGGCAATAAGGTCAACTCCACTACGAGGGCTTTCTGGCTTTGGCTTTTAAAGGTCGGGATCTGGTATCCGGCCGATAAAACAGTGGCAGGAAACACGTAGCATGCGGTGCCGATGATAAGGTCGCCAAAACTATGCTCACCGCTGATAAAATCGCTTTGGAAATACCACTTTTCTTTGATGATTGATTTTTCTACACCGAGTTGCAGCCCAACAACATCATTGGTCAGCAGTCTGTGACCGGGCCCCCAAAAAGATGGCGTGGCGTAATAGATTCCTGCCACACATTTTAAACCGCTATGTGTATCAGTAAAACAATAGTTGGCATAATAATTTCCTCCGGAATGAACTTGCTTACTGGTAGTGATGCCTTGCTGAAAACCAACAGCCAGGGCCACCTTTGGGTTGATGTCCCACCTTTTTTGGGCATTCAGCATCAGGAAATCATTGTAGGGTGCCTCGTCTTTTTCTTTTTCTATAAAAGGCCTGCCGTTTCTGTTGAGTATAAATCCAAAATAATTAAATCCTATTTCGAAGTTTTTGCCTAGCCCGGCGCTGAAAGTAGTAT
This sequence comes from Bacteroidetes bacterium UBA7688, assembly GCA_002482815.1. GTDB lineage: Bacteria > Bacteroidota > Bacteroidia > Chitinophagales > Chitinophagaceae > Rurimicrobium. Next base: position 4,218 of record DLGS01000080.1, on the reverse strand, counting down.
TGCTTTGTACATCCTGCGCAGTGAAATTCAACTGCTGCTGGAAAAAGGTTTTTTTCGCCGGCGTAATGTCGGAACTGATGACGTTGAAGAAATTTTGTTGCGCAAAACCACTTGTCGTGGCGCTAAGCACTATAAAACAAAAGCCTGCAAGAATCTTTTTCATTTAAAAAAAAGGCTAAGCTGATGACTTAGCCGCAACAAATGTAGTATCTACCCGGAATGGAAAAACGCCCTTAACATCCCGTTTGTATAAAATATGGGAGAGGGTAGAATGATAGATATACAATAAATATTCTAATCGTAATATAAAACTGTTTTATTTCTTAATTACCGCGAGCAAGCTGAACACCCAACCCAGGATAAAAAACAAACCACCAATCGGAGTAATGATGCCAACGCCTTTCAGACCCACCAATCCGTTCATTTGCATGATGGACAAAGCATATAAGGAGCCGCTGAAACAAATAATGCCCAACGTGAAAAACAGGGTAGCGAGATTGATATTGTTGTTGCTGATGTGAGCACTTAACAAACCAACAATGATGAGCGCAAAACTGTGGTACATATGATAGCGCACACCCGTTTCGAATGTTTGCTGCTGGCTCAGTTCCATCATTGGTTTGAGTCCATGGGCTGCAAAAGCGCCGATGATTACACCTAAGGCTGCAAAAATAAATCCTAAAATAAGCGCCGGTTTGTACATTGTATCTTGGATAAATGATTTTATAAAACTACTGTTCCTTCCAGGTCGAAATCGTAGGCTTTTTCAATTTTTACGTTTACAAACTCACCGATTTTGATGGGTTTGTCTGATTTGATAATCACTTCATTGTCTACATCCACACTATCGTATTCTGTGCGGCCAAGGAAACGGCCGGATTCTTTTTTATCTACCAACACCTTCAAAGTACGGCCAATGAAATCCTGATTTTTCTCGTAGGAAATTTCCTGTTGTACTTCCATAATTTCCTGTGCACGTTGTTCTTTTTCGTCTGCAGAAATATTGTCCATCAATTCGTAAGCGCTGGTGTTTTCTTCGTGGGAATAGGTGAAAATACCTACACGGTCAAAACGTTGTTGCTCCAGGAAAGCTTTTACTTCATCCACATCATCTCTTGTTTCGCCCGGGAAACCCGCAATCAACGTAGTTCTTAGCGCAATGCCCGGAACTTTCTCGCGGATGGCATCCAACAGGTCAAGCATTTCCTGCTTGTCCATCTGGCGTTTCATCGCCTTCAGCATATTATCGGTGATGTGCTGCAAAGGCATATCCAGGTAGTTGCAGATATTGTCACGCTCGCGCATGACATCCAGTATTTCCATCGGAAATTTGGAAGGGTAAGCGTAGTGCAAACGAATCCAATGCAGGCCGGGAATGTCGCTCAGGTGTTTCAATAATTCCGGAAGGGCGCGTTTTTTGTAAATGTCCAGTCCGTAATAAGTAAGCTCCTGTGCAATGAGCATAATTTCCTTCACGCCCATTTTTACAAGGCGTTTGGCTTCTATAATAATCTCTTCAATTGTCTTGCTCACATGGCCACCACGCATCAGCGGAATAGCGCAGAATGAACAGGTACGGTTGCAACCTTCCGCAATTTTGAGATAGGCGTAATGTTTTGGTGTCGCCAAAAGACGTTCGCCCACTAATTCAGTTTTATAATCTGCTTCCAGCTCTTTCAGCAACATGGGCAATTCCATTGTGCCAAACCATGCATCTACATCTGTAATCTCACTTGCCAGGTCGCCACGGTAACGTTCGCTAAGGCAACCTGTCACATACACTTTATCGAGTTTGCCCTGCTCTTTCAGCTCCAGTTGTTCGAGGATAGTGTTGATACTTTCTTCTTTTGCTTTATCGATAAAGCCACAGGTATTCACCACCACAATATTGTGGTCTTTCTTCGAATTTTCGTGCACAACTGCAATATCATTCGCAGCCAGCTGACCACTCAACACTTCGCTGTCCACCAGGTTTTTGGAACAGCCCAGTGTGATGATATTAACCTTATTTTTTTTGAGCGTTTTACTTTTCACCTCAATTTCTTTTTACGGTCTGATAAAATATTGGAACCTACTTTTTCCGGAAATAAATACGTACCGGAACACCGTTAAAGTTGTAATGGCCACGTAGTTTGTTCTCCAGGAAGTTGCGGTAAGAGTTGCTCAAAGCCTCCGGATAGTTGGCATAACAAGCAAAAGATGGTGCCTTGGTAGGCAATTGACGCACAAATTTGATGCTCACATTATGTCCACGGGACATGGGCGGCGGGAAACGTTGAATTTCTTTCAGCATCACTTCGTTCAGTTTTGAAGTAGCGATTCTGCGTTTCAGATTGTCGTGCACTTCAATTGTTTTTTCCATGGCCTGGAAAATCCTTGTTTTGTCCATTGCAGAAATAAACACTACAGGAACATCATTGAACGGAGCTAATTTCTCTTTGATTTTTTTCTCGTAATCACGGGCTGTATTGGTTTCTTTCTCATACGCATCCCATTTGTTTACCAGGATTACAATTCCTTTTCCTTTGCGTGCTGCAAGGCTGAAGATATTGATATCCTGCATGGTAATGCCATTCAAAGCATCAATCACCAGCAAACAAATATCAGCTTCGTCCATAGCACGGATAGCGCGGATAACAGAATAGAATTCAAGGTCTTCATGAACGTTTTTCTTCTTGCGCAAACCTGCCGTGTCAATCAATACAAACTCTTTTCCGAAAAGCTTGTAATGCGTATGGATGCTGTCTCTTGTAGTGCCGGCAATGCTGCTCACAATGGTTCTTTCTTCACCGGTCAGTGCATTCAGTAAAGTTGATTTTCCTGCATTTGGTTGACCGATAATAGCGATTTTCGGCACATATTCATCGTGCTCAATCACTTCATTTTCTTCATCTATCTGGTCGAAGTCTTCTGTAGAATCATCATACAATTCTTCACCACTGTTTTCCCATTCTTTCTCCAGTTCTGCATCGGTTACTTTGGTGCGCTCTCTTTTCATGGTACGTTTCACCCCACTTGATGCCATTTCAGCATCATCGGGCATCAAGCGTACCACTTCATCCAGCAATTCACCTGTTCCGCTACCTGAAATAGAGGAAACAAAATGCACATTATCGAATCCCATGGAGTAGAATTCGGTTGCTTCCAGCATTCTTGTTGAATTATCGACTTTATTGACTACCAGCAACACCGGTTTTGTGCTGCGGCGCAACAAATCGGCCATATCATCATCGAGGTTGGTAATGCCAACAGCAGTATCCACCACAAACATCAGAATATCTGCTTCATCAAGTGCAATCAGCACCTGCTTGCGGATTTCGCGCTCGAATACATCTTCGCTGCGGGAAACGAATCCTCCGGTATCAATTACATTAAATGTTTTGCCATTCCAATCGGCAACGCCGTATTGACGGTCGCGTGTTACACCACTGAAATCATCAACAATCGCTTTGCGTTGTTCCAACAATCTGTTGAAAAGCGTTGATTTTCCCACGTTAGGTCGTCCAACAATCGCCACTGTAAATCCTGCCATTTGCTCTTAAAATTAGTGTGCGAAAGTAAGGCTTTTTAGGCGTAAATATGCCATTCATTTAGGTTTGGCTAATGTTTGGCAATTTGGTTTTAAGCTTCTTTGAGCGTCAGTTTGATTTTGACAATCCTCATTTTGTCGAGCTCTACTACGGTGAATTCGTAGTTTTTATAAGAAATAACATCGCCGACTTTAGGGAATTTACCCGATATTTCGAGTACAAGCCCGGCCAGCGAATCGCTGTCACCACGCGCATCTTCAAATTCATCCGGCGAAACGCCAATGTAGCGGCATACATCATTTATCAGTGTTTTGCCTTCAATGATGTAATTATTATTGTCAATTTTTTTGAAATGAAGGTCATCTTCGTCAAACTCATCTTTGATGTCGCCAATGATTTCCTCCATAATGTCTTCCAGGGTGAGAATACCGCTGGTGCCACCAAATTCATCTACCACAATAGCAAAATGAATCCTTTTTTGCTGGAATTCTTTCAGTAAATCTTCAATTAATTTCCCTTCGTGAACAAAAAATGCCGGACGGATTAAAGCATGCCATTCCAGGTTTGGATTTTCGAAATGAGGCAGGAAATCTTTTGTATTCAGCATGCCGACAATCTTATCCAGGTTGTCTTTGTACACAGGCAGCCTGCTATAACCCATTTCGATAGCATATTTCTGTACTTCTTC
>DLGS01000222.1:1019-11455 GCA_002482815.1 Bacteroidetes bacterium UBA7688 | reverse complement strand
TATTTTGCATTAAAAAAGCCCCTTAACGGAGCTATGTGAGTGAATGGGGTGAGGGGGGATGGTTACATTGAATCTTTGCAAAGTCCTGAGCAGTTATATTTACAACGCTCGTTTGATTTATAGCAAATCTGCCAACCTAAAACAGAATCAACTTCTTCGTCAGATAATTGTTTGGTAGTTTCGTATCCTTTTTGCAATCCATATTCAAGAACCTTTTTAGCTTGCTTCTGTAATAGGCTAATACCTCTGTGTTCAAATGTAATTGGCTTTTTCTTCATATAGTTTAAAGCCCCTTTAATGTCTGCGTGCATAATATTTCTGTTTTAGGATTGTGATTTAATACTTATCAGGTAATCAATAAGGGTTAGAACTGAAATTCAGGCAGTTCTTCAAACTCTTTTTCAGTCATTTCGACAATTGTGATGTTGAACATAAAATCTTCATCAGAATATTGACCGCCTTTCCACGTTTCAAATTCTGAATCAAAAAACTCTTTTAAAGTTCTGTCGTCAAGGGTTATTTTGTCGCCATCAGTCGAAAGCGTTTCTACGTTGTAATACTTTTCCTTTTCCATAATATTTGTATTTAAATTGTTTGTGATTTAACCGTGTGATAGAATGATTCAATTTCGTTTCTTGTTTTTGGTATTGGTATTTTAAATTCTTTTGCAATCTGCTCAATATGTCCTTGTGTTTTAAGGGCGTACCATTCCAAAGGTTTAAATACCTTCTTTTTGGGTTTAAATGGTCGGGGCTTTGTTTCGATACGCCTTTGCTCTATTGGCTTAAATGCTCTGGGCTTACAAATATATTTATCTTTTATTAGCGTATAGGCATACGAACCGTGCATCCCATCCTTTGCCACTATTTTAAGTTTATATAGCTTAAATAAGCAGTTCATTAAATTGCTTTTATCAATTTTACTCAAAGGCTTTTCATCGGTCAATTCAATTTTTGCGAAAATTTCACTTGCTATTAGGCTTTTATCCTTTTCTAGTGCGTCCAGCACTTTTTGCATTATTGTCATTGAATAGTTGTTTTAATGTTTTGTCGTTAATAATCATTCCTTCAAAATCAGGATTTAAGGTGTACCATAAGCCGTTCACCTTTACAAATCCCTTTTCGTCTGCCCACTCTTTAAGAGTTTTCATTAACTTTCTCCTCATTGATTTTAGAAGGAAATGTTTGATAGGTTATTTTAGCTTCTGATTCAGGTACGATTAAAGTTTCAAGCTGTTCCATTGTCAAACCATAAGCGGCAGCCATTTGCTCTTTGTATTTTTGTTTCCTTTCAGCACTTCGCCCGATATAGTCTGCCCAATCCTGCTGTCTTCTTTCTTCGTTTTCGTCCTGCATCCGCTTTAATTCTTTAGCGAAGTAATCAGGCGGCAACTCAACTATTGAACCTGCGGGTGCTGATAGCATTTTCTGCTCCCTTTGCTCTATTCTTTTCGCAACTGCTAAATCTTCTTTTTCAGCTAAAATCCTGTCGCCCTCTTTTTTTCTTAGTAACCAGTATTCGTCAAGCATCTCTGAAACTATCGTTATATCGATTCTATCCCTAAATTTTACCAGCTTATTCCTTTTTGCAAGGGTGAACATCATTTGGTAGTCTTCAAGCCTAAAATCGCCGCATTCGTCCAAAAGTAAAGATGCTATCTCAATCATTTGGTCTTCTGTAAGGTTTCGAACAACGTTTATTGATTCAGAAAGGTTTTTTACCATATTGAACAAAACAGCCCGCATATTCTTTCTGCCATCCTTTATACTTTCACAAAGGGCTTTTATTGTCGGGAATGAGCGTATAGGTTCAAAATTTGGCACTCCATCAGGCATCAGGTTGCTAGTTGTTTCAGCTATTTCAATCTGATTGTTGCTAATTATTAAATCTACTAAGCTTTTCGAATGCTGAAACGCTATCAACTGCGCTCCCTGTAGGTGGTTTGTTGTTGTTAAAATTTCTGTTCCCATTGTTGTTTTTTAATAAGTCAACATTTTGTAGTGCCGCTTTGCCCGCTTTGGAATCGCTAAGCATAAAATTCTTTGCAGTTGCCAGCCAATCAATTTTCTTTTTAAGCGAACCGTCCGACCAATTCAAGACAGATTCGTAATAGTATCGAAGATTGTAAGCCTCGTAATCTGTACCTGAAAAAGATTCAGTAAATACTGCAAAGTCAAAAAGCGGAGAATCCCGAAACATAATAGGCGTTACTTTTACTTTTGGCGTTTTCAAATTTTTTTCGCCTTCTTCTTCTTTATCCTCTTCTTCTTCCTCTTCTTTATCTTTATATTCTTCTTGTTCCCTACTAGTAGGGTACTGATACCCTATCAATACCCTTTCAAAAAGTCCGTGATTTTTTAAAAGCGCAATAACTTTTCGGTGCGGCATACATTTTTCGGTCAATTCGCCGTACTGAAATTTGACAAAATCAAGAACAAAAATTTTCCCGTTTGATAAAATTTCAAAGTGTTTTTTTAATTTAGAAATGTCTGTTGCGCTCACTTTTTCGCCAATAAATGACGATGCGAGCGTCCAATTTGGAGACCAAACGCCAGCTTGGTCACACTTGGAAAATATGAACTGAACAAGGCATTTTATCTTCGGTTTCAGCTCCATAAACCATTCTTTGTCCCATAGGTCGGTATCTGAAAATCTTTTCATAAAAATTAGTATTCGAGTATTTGAAGGATATGATTCATTAAGTCCCTGTAACTTTTGCCTTGTCTTAGCAGGTGTTTTACGGTAATATTGAAGTCGTGTTTGCAGAATTCTTCGTCCTCGTGACATATTTCGCACAAAGTCAGCAAATCAACTAGCTCATATTCCCACGGCTCATTACCGTAAACATAAAATTTGTGGTGAACGTGTAAGGTGTTTTCGGCACTATTGCAATTGGCACACTTAAACCCGTCCCTTTGCATTACTTCTAATCTCATTTTCTGCCAGCGAGGGTCTTTTAGTTTTTCGCCGTAAGTTTTTTCTTTTGCCATTGTCTGTTTAGTTTAGATTGTTCTCAATATTTTAGGTTTCATCTTTGGTTTTGGTTGGGGGCTACCATCCGCCGTTTTCGTTTTTGCTTGGGGTAAATTCTTGCTCGGGGTGTTTGTCTTCATATAGATTGCATTCAAGCGGCATCCTTTGCAGGTCTTTTAAGCGGGGATGCTTATATTTATACCTTTCAAGCTTATAAGAGTGCATTTCTAAGTTATTTTGCGCTCCACACATAAAAGAAACTTCGTCATTAAATACATCACGCTTTAAGTGTTTGCACCATTCGAAGCATTTGTGCTGATTATTCGGGTTCTTTTTACACATCCTTTCGTGAGCCGCCATAAATCCTGCTGAAACCATTGCTTTATTACAATGGTCGCACCTATAAACTTTCTCTGTTGTTTGCTTCATTATTTGTCGTTTTAAAGATTATTACTTGTAGTGTTCATTAAGTCTTTTCATTACCTTATTTATGTCACCATCAGGGGTTATCCATACTTGCTGTGTTTTCCCGTAGGTGTGCTTTGTTTTTGGAATGCTTTTTGTGTGGTGGGTAAGAACTATTTTACCATCGTTTAACAGGTCAGTAAATCTCTTGCCTACTTGGTCAGGCGTAAAAGGCTTTTCTCTGTCAGGGTAGAATCTGTTTAATTCAATTGTAATACTGTCCCTTGTTCCTCCGTGAATCATCTTAAACATTACAAAAATTAAATCCTGCATTCTTTCAATGTCCCCGTTTTCTATTTGCTCAAGGTGTGATAATTTTGATGTGTTCATTGTTGTGAATTTTGTTTAGTTGTGAATTGTGTGGGTTAGATGTTTCTTTTAAAAATGATCAGCATTGAATCGTGCATAGGGGATTTACTTTCAGTATAAGATCCGTCAGAGCAATACCCTTTGAACTTAATTCGACCTTTAAAGAATCTGATCGGCTCCGTTATGTTTGGCAGGATAACATCGTGAAATAGTTTTGTAGATGTTGAAACGGGCAATAACAGAACTACGGTCTTACCTTTTTTGCTTTCCTCAACAGCTTTCTGAATAAACAGCGGTTTTAGATCTTTTGAGTAGGGTGGATTACAAAAAGTGACTTTACCCCAATCAACTTTTAAGCCATCCCATTTTGTGATATCGTGATTGAGAGGGCAAGGGTCAAAATCGAAATTAAATTCTTCATTTAGCGTATTGTAAATGTATTCAGGCGTTGCCCAACTGTCAGAGTGTGGCAAATTTCGATCTTTCATAACATAAATTAAGAAAGCCCCGACTTATAAGGTGCAGGGCTTTGGGTGAATAATGGGGTGGTTATGGGATGAATGACAAAAGCTGATTCAAATAATCAATTTCGTGTTCAAGCCTAACCTTAATGTACTCTTTAAGGGTGTCAAATATTGAGTCGTCTTTTTGAAGGCTTAAAACAGATGCGTGCCTGTCAAATGTAGAGTTCCATTGAGTATCTACAACTCCGATTCTATCCTTTGCGAATCGTCTATTTTTGCCAACATAAGACTTAGCTGATTCTGTAACTTCAATTTCATAAGTTGAAAAGTCTAAACCATCTTTATTTAGGCAAGCGATGTATTTGTATAGTATCACGTTTTTAATTTTTAGATGTTATTAACTTCACTTTTCTTTACTGAAAAGCGTATTTTGGTACGGTTATTTTCAACTATTAAGACATTATCGTGGTCTGAAATGAATGTGACAATGTCCCCTTTGATTCCGTAGATGATAGGCTTGCTGTTCTTATCGCTTTTGCCCCTTTCTTTTTGGACGAGTAGTTTGAGCATTATTTTTTAATGCCTTGTTCAATAGCACATCCAAAATCGGCGCAAGCATCAGGCAGGTCACATTTGCCGCAGCATACAAATTCTATATCATCGTACAGATTTTCATCATCTTCGTCCCAATGATGCTTGCAGTTTTGGCAAAACCTCATTCGGATTTCCTGATTACCTAGCCCAATTGAACAATTAGGACAATATTCCAATTGGTTCATAATTTTATTTTTTAATTGTTATTGTCTATTTGTAGGGTGGGGGTAAGAAGCTCGAATGAACCTAAATACAAGAGCCTGAATGTTAATTGTAAGTATTCGCTGTATTCTTCGCCATAATGCTTTTTGTAGGCTTCGATTACACGTTTAATTAGTTGAAACTTAGTGTTTGCATTGCCTAATATCTTTTCGGCTGTCTTTTCCCCTATTTTCGGGATGCCTTGCACTTTGTCGCCAGCGTCACCCATAAGCATCTGTTTTGCTAAAAATCTTTCAGCATCCGTTTTTGATGTATAGGATAAGCCTTTACAGTTGAATGTTTCAATATCATTGCCGTGTTCATCTTTCTTTGATGGCTTTTGGTAGAAGTTGTAAATAAAACCACCACATTGTATCAGGTCTTTGTCAGATGTTATAATGATGCAATTCCCGTGAAGTTCTTTTGCCCTGTCAGCTAGCAAGTCGTCACTTTCTAAGGTATCGCTGTAAATAGCATCGTTTTCAAAGATGTACATTGAGCGCAATACATTTACCAACTTCGTAAGATTGTCGGGCTTTCTGTTAGACTTATATTCGGGGCTTAATTGCTTCCTGATACTGTTTGTACAATGCGTTACATACAATTCCTGTGATGTGATATTGATGTTATTTTCGTCATTGCTAATATCTTCGAGAATATTCAACATCATTGTTTCCATCCGATTTGCTGCAACTTGAGCCAATAACCCAAGTTGCATATCTTCGTCATAATCGGTTAACATCATCTTTTCTATTGTTTCAGGCTCATTTAATTTGTAGCAAGATTTATAAAAAAGACTGTCGCAATCCCATAAGGCTACCATTACAAACTAGTTTTTCGGTCAGCAAATATTTTTATTATTGCAGCGGTAGCAGGATTAGTTTTACTATACCCTAATTCAAGGTAATAAGCGTTCAATTCTGCCTCTGTTGCCAATTCATTCACTCGCTTGATTACTTCGTCAATAGGTACGGCTGCTTTTTGTATAGGCTTAGATTTGCCCTCATCCCTTTGCGGGTTGTCAATATCATCTTCATCGGTAGCAATATGAAAGAATTTAAGAAGGAAATACCTTTCAGCATAAGTCAAAGCAGAACCTAACCCCTTTTCCCAATCATTTTGCCCGTTTGCAGCAAATAGGTTTTCATCCTTTTCGCCCGTTTCGCAGTCTATCCAAGTAAACTTTTGAGTAGTACAAGTAAGAATTTCAGACTTAGAACCGCTTTTTGCCTGATAATCTTGCCGCTGGTTAGATATTGTAAGAACTTCTTGCTTTAAGATTAGCCCGTATTGGTTCATCAATGGCTTAATATGCTCCAAAGCCTTAGAACCTGTTACATAGGCATACCCAAAAGATTTCCCATCCTTCCCAAGCCCTATAATTGCTTTTTGTATCTCCAATAGCTTTTGATAGAGATTTAATTTTATTTCTGACATTGTGTTTAAATTAAAAGTGAATAAAAAAGCCCTGATTTACGGTCAGGGCTGTTAGAGTTGTTCTATTTCTTGGCGGACGGATTGCCAATAGTCTTTGTTTATTGGTAGAGCAAGACTTTCAGGGTGATATAAAATTGTCGAATCAATATTATTTAGTAGTTCGTCAACGGTTATTAATGCGCATTCTTTAGCATATGTATGCTCAAATTCAAATGTGGTGTAGCGAACAAAGCTGTCATATAACGATATCGCTTTTTGTGTTGGTGTCATCATTAAACATTTTAAAAATTAAAGGAAAGCCCCCTCCGTATGGGGTTCAGCGTCCCAAGATGGGAAACGTTCTGATTTAGGCTCTGCTAGTATTTGCGCATCCAAATCAGCTATTTTATTAATAACTTCCTGAAGCGTCATTCCGAAGTCAATGTTTAATCCTTGTTCTATTGCTTGTTCCATCTTATTACGCTTTATTCTGTAGGCGTGGAGTTCGTCTTGTTTTGTTATCTGTACCATTTTGGGTTAGTTTTTTGAGTTAAAGTGTATAGGTTGCGATTTCAATTCCCTTTTCGTAAATTTTGCCGTCAGACATTAGAACTTGTTTTTCTAGTGTGTCATCTACCCAAGCATTTCTTGCATACCATTTAGATACAATGATGCCTGATTTAGTTTTTTTGAATGTTATCGAATAGCCCCAATCTGTTTTGATTTCTCCGAATAAGTCTTCGAATATTTCTTTTGCGTTATCGTTTGTAAGTATCATTATATTAGTTTTTTGAGTTGTGATTAATTGATGCGTTCGAAAAGGTGAAAAACAAGTGCGCCTTCAAAGTATGTGCCGATGTATTTACGTTCGATGCCCATATCGTATTTTATCGGATGCCCTGTGCCAAATATTTCAAAGCGTCTTACCTCTTGGTCATTATCTGCATTTACTAAAGCCCACAATTGAGGGTCGTTGTTCTGCATATTCAAATGCAATATTTCAGCACCAACAGGCATTTTAAGCATAATCATATCATCGGTAAAAAATGAAAATTTCCAAATAGTCTTTGTCATTATCTTAGTATTTTGAGTGTTTACGTTGTTTTTTGTTGTAATAATTTGGCTCTGTTTTTGCCCTATAAATAAGACCTATTGTACCTTTAAGGCAATGACCGCCAAGAATAAGAAGCAACATTGTAGTCATATTGATTTTTTTAGATGGTGAAACAAATTGTCCGTTTTCTCTTTTTCTGCTGCTGCGATATTCTTTTTCTTGTACCCTTTTCTCCAACATTTAGGGCTGCAATAGATTTGAACGTTGGTTCGTGTTAGGTCAGGCTCAAAAGTGTTGGAGCATTCAGGATTTGCGCAGGGTTTCATAAGATACAATTTGGTGGGTCAGGTAATGGCATCCAATGAGTAACATTTTCGGATTCGGGCAATTTGAAGTCTGAATAAAACTTGCCATCCTGAAATAAAGCGGTTGCCCTAATATAATTGCCTACAACTAATACCGATTCAAGGTTTTTTGGCAACCTGTCTTTTACTGAAATCCATTCTTGTTTCATAGATTAAGGGTTTAGTTCTGTTGCAGATTTAATAAGGGATTTTGCTTCTACAAGTGTAGCCCAGCTTAGCCTATCATTCAGGTGGTCTTCAACTATACGATTAAGCATTTCCAAAAGTTCGGGGGCTTTTGATATTAACAACGCATTTGCCGCAACATCATTTGAAGGGACAAATAATTCGGTATCAAAACCTTTTACGTCTGCCAATACTCTGCCGCTTTGGTCTTTTATATTTGCAGTCTTCGAAAAAAAACCTTTATTAAATCCAAATTCGCCATAACTATCAGGCACATTCATTTCAGATATAGTATCTGCATTCCATTGTCCTTTTGTTCCTTTAAAGTTTTCCATTACGATTCAAGTGTTTGAGGTGAACAGATAGAGCCGATTGATTGAAATATTGAATTCCACGGGTCACGGCTTTTTGGTGGGTTTGGGAAATCCTGATAGTAGCCGAACAAAAATTCACTTACAAGTGTTTCAAGCTCCGAATAGTCCAAACAGATAGCAACAGGGCTATAATCATATTTGTAATCAGGATTCCCTTTAAACTGCATTAAAGTAACCCTGTATGTATCTTCGTCCTCTGATTCAAGTTCAATAGTCCAAACACCGACTATTAATTCTTTGTATTCACCTCCAACTAGTTTTTTAGCTTTAATTGGATGTTCAAATGATGTGTATCTTTTCATAACTTTGATTGATTGTTTAACTTTAAGTGAAATGATTAGCCTCTGTTTCAGCAGGGGCTTTTTTAATGTTTGAGTAGTTCAGGATTTTCTAAAATGTTTCCAATGACTGCGCAAGACCCTTTAATATATCCTGACATTTGCATATCTGCTGTTGATTCATAAAAGACGATGATATCTTTATTAAAATCGTCGTGGTGGGTATTGACAGCAAAACCGCCTTCTACTTCAAAAACTCTATACATAAACCCTCTTGGATTGACTTCCTGTAAAATGTCTCCAGCGTAAATAAACTTTCCATTTACATCTTGCAATCCTATGTATTGTTGAATTATGATTTTATCCCAGTCTTTTAAGCTGAATTTATCAATCACCCTATTGTATTCACCAAAAACCATACACTCACCTAAAAGAGAAAATCCGCCAAGATTCGGCATATCATATCCTAACTCCCATTTATTTTCAATGGCATTCCATAAACGAAACTTTATATCCCTTTGCATTTGTATTTTATTTAAAGTGAGTTAAAACAAAAACGGCAATCAGAACAAGTCCAACTGCCGCAATAAAATCTGTGCTAGTAATGTCATTTATTATCTTTCGGGTCTTTGCTAGGCGGTTTTAGTGTTTTCGAATATTGCTTCAAGGTGAATGCCGTGGTACTCAAAAATATCAGCCATAAAAAGTGCAATGCAGCCTTCTTTCAATACACATTCTACTATGCCGTGATAATGGTTTCCGTCAATAAGTTTATAGAAGGCTTCGCACAAAAAAAGCGGTATAAAGCAAACTACATCTTGCTTATTATCCTTTCTGCTCCAAGAATATTCAATCTTGTTAAACTCCAAAAACTTGTAAAATTCTAGTTCTGTCATAAATAATTAAATTAAGCTGTGATAAAAATTATAAGCGTCCGTATCATTGTTCGAAAAGTTCCCAATCATTATTAAATCCTTCCCCCTTTCTGTCATTCCAAAAAGTATCAGAATCAATCTTGCACCCATCTTCAAAAATCATAGTAAAGTTTCCTTTCATTGAGACCCATTCCCCTTCTGAAAAATATCGGTGCGTAAGTTTTTCGCCTGTTTTCATTGCTTCAATAGCTTGCTGCTTTGTCATTTTAAAGATGTTTTAAGCGTTAAAAATTGTCTTGCTGTCTTGTGGCGCATTGCTATAGGGATTGAGGTGTCAGGATTAATTCATCTTCATCGTTAATCGTAAAGCATTTTGGGCAATAATGGTTATCGTCGTCTCCGCAATGCCATTCTCCATCATTTCTTACGCTATCATTGGCGTACATTTCATCAGAAAATGTTGAATAGTCTGTAAATTTTTCCCTGTATTCCTCTCTGCATACATTGCATTCTATGTAAAAAGCTTTTGTTGTTAGTGTAGACATTTTTCTTTATTTTAAAGTTTTAAAAAACACTCCTAAGAGTGATGTGAAGGATTAGATGGTATCATTTTCTGAAACCATACGGGCAATAAACTTTCGGGCAAATATTTGAGATTCTTTTACCGAATGCTGTTGCCCTTTCATTTGGGATAAAAAATCGATGTGGTTAATCAAATCCTCTGTTAAAGAACAAAGCGTTTTGAGATTATTTAATCGTTCTTTGTCTTGAGATGAATCTCCTAAAGGGATTGTGCTACCTACTAGCTTAAAAACAATATCTATCAATTCCATAATTTTAATTTTTACTTTGATTGGTTAATGTGATGGGGGTTAGAGAGAATTGTTTTCTATTTCAAGTAAT
>DLGS01000222.1:0-973 GCA_002482815.1 Bacteroidetes bacterium UBA7688 | reverse complement strand
TTCAAGTAATCCTACTTCGTCTATCCAAATGGCTTGAACTTCTCTGCCCGTTAAAGATGTATAACCCTTACCAAGCAAAGCATTTGAATATTTTTGTGCTAACAACGACTTTTCAATAATTGGCAAAAGATTCCACCATTTAATTGCTTTTTCTCTTGAATCTGACATATTTTTTAATTTTATCCCCTCGGCAGATAGCCATAAGGGGTGTGAGTGAATAAAAACTAAACTTTGGCAAATTGATTGACTTTTTGCCAAAGTTTAGGAGTAAGTCTGTACCGCTTGTCTTTCAATCCTGAAAGAAGTTTTGGGTAATTGATGCAGACATCCTTAGATGTTGCCTGATTAGAGGTAGAAACTACCATCTTCCCAGTAAAATAATATGGGTCATAAGAAACGCCCGTAACCCTGTCAATAATGTAAAAAGAGAGAATATCCATAGTTATAATTTTTGTGCCTACCATCAGCAACGAACTGAACGAATCCTCTTTGGTAGGCTATATTTTAAAGGCAGTTTGACTTTTCATTTTTAATTACGCACTATCAAGGTAGTGTCTGCCTGAATTGTATTATATTTTAGTATTTAACAACTTACTATTGTTGTTTTAGTTGCGTGCTTTTACGGGTGATAAATCGACCTTTCTGTTTCGCTCCGCGCTCGTGTCAAACCATCTATTTAATGGCGGGCAGTTTTTACGTAGGCAGTACTGCTATACCTTGAATATTTTAAAGTCATTCAAAGACTATTTGTGGGGTGTAGGGCTATACTCCCTGATTCCGCTTGAACACCCCGACCTTCTAACTTTTAAAACAAACTTCTTAAAGACCGAATTCAGCGTTATGCAGAATATTGTCATTAAGCCACGGCTTAGTATCTTCCCTCGCTATCATCATCCAACTTGCATACTCGTAAGCTGTTGCCGCTAATTGTTTTTTAATTTCTTGCAATTCGTGTTCTGTAACCGCTTTGTCG
>DLGS01000282.1:2508-7529 GCA_002482815.1 Bacteroidetes bacterium UBA7688 | reverse complement strand
CAATAAGTATTGCAATATCCAGCAGGCAATCAATTATAACCACGGTTATCCCGGCATCGAAGACAACTCAACTTGTATTTTACCTTCAGGTCCGTTTGCCGGCACTTATGCTTACCGCGATACAATTTTGATTGGTGAGGATACTTTGCTTCCTGCTCCTATAACTTTTAATATACAGGTAAAGGATACCTTTGGTTTTGCCATTAATAACTTTTGCGGAAATGCAAACCAATTGATTTTTAAAGCCGACAAGTATTACCGGGCTTCTGTAGCAGATTCTGTTGCAGGCAGGGGTACACAGTTAATGTGCCGTTCTGTCGATACGCTGAGTGGTACGGTGGAATTCCGGAAATCAGATAGTTCGCTTGCTATCGAATTTAAAGTATTGAGCGATACAGGAATCAGTACACACAGAGGACGGGCTTACAAAAAATAGAGCAATGTTTACAGGAATTATAGAATCTACAGCACGGATTGCCAATATTATAAAAGCGGGTACGAACACTGACTTTTGGATTGAAAGCAGTTTGACGCCTGAGTTTAAAATTGACCAGTCTGTTGCCCACAACGGCGTTTGCCTGACTGTAGTTGAAATCAGAGATAAGCAATACCGTGTCACAGCGGTGGATGAAACTTTGCAAAAAACAAGCCTGAATAGCTGGAAGATTGGAGATATTGTAAACCTGGAACGCTCCTTACGATTGGGCGACAGGATGGATGGACATCTGGTTCAGGGTCATGTGGATGCAACAGCACAATGCATTGAAAAGAAAACACTGGATGGTAGCTGGCTGTTCCGTTTTCGCTTCGACGAGAAATTTGCCGCCCTTGTTATTGAAAAAGGTTCCATTTGTCTCAATGGGGTAAGTCTGACTATTTTTAATGTTGGCAGGAATGAAGTAACCGTAACCATTATCCCGTATACATACGAGCACACCAATTTTGCTCAGATTGAAGAAGGTACAGTAATAAATGTGGAGTTTGATGTGATGGGCAAGTACCTTTTACGCCAGCAAGCTTTGGGAGCACAATCCTGATTCACCACAATCTTCTTTATTGAAAAATACAAAACGAATATTCCTGAAAGTCCTGAAGTATAGCGGGATAACAATTGGTTCCCTTTTGTTATTGCTGTTTATTCTACCTTATCTCTTTCCTAAAACAATAGCGAATGGTGTAAAAACCTGGACGAATAACAATATCAACGGCAAGATTAATTTTACAAAAATCAGCCTGTCGTTTTACAATCATTTCCCTTCGCTCACCCTTACCCTGCACAATGTTTCCTTGCTGGGTTCTGCTCCTTACCCGTCAGACACTTTAATAGCCGCGGATGAAATGGCTTTTGGTGTGAATCTTAAAAGTGTATTCTTTGAAAACAGGGTAATGATTAACCAGATTTACCTGGATGATGCCCTGCTGAATGTACAGGCCGATTCGTCTGGAAATGCCAATTATAATATACTAAAAACTGAGGCGGAAAAGAAAACAAACAACACCAATGACTCCGGCAGTGCAAATGTAAGGATTGAAAAGATTCAAATCAGTAATTGCCATCTGGTTTATCACGACCGTTCTATTCCCTTGTTCATCAATGCAGATGGCTTTAATTATACCGGAACCGGAGATTTAACCAATGCCATTTTTGACCTGAACAGCATGCTGAATATTGATGCGCTGGATTTCAGTTTTGATGGAGAAGAATACCTGCGCGATAAAAAAATCAACGCGGATTTGCTGACACAAATCAATACGAATTCACTGGTATTATTGTTTCGTAGGAATGATTTGAATATTAATAAACTTAAACTTGATTTTTCAGGCGATTTTAAATTTTTGAGTAATGGGTATGCCCTGGATTTCAAAGTGGGTGCAGATGATATAAAGCTGTATTCACTCGTGACGGCATTGCCACCAAAATACCTGAAATGGCTGGAGAAAACAGACCTGAAAGGCAATGCTGATTTGCTTTTTACACTGAAAGGAAATTATATTGCTTCGCTGAATGAAAAGCCGGATGTTCGTTTTGATATGAATATCAGGAATGGATTTGTGGCGTATAATGATAATCTTCCGGCTTCGGATTTGCAATTCAAATTAAAAACACTTTTGCCTTCGCTCAATACAGATAGTTTACGTATTGACATCGATACGTTTGCCTTCAAAATGCACAAAGATTATTTTGATGCAAAAGTGCATACCATCGGTCTCGACAGGTCATTGATTGATGCGGATGTTAAAATGGACATGGACCTGGATAAACTGCAACATGCAATTGGTTTTAATGAAGCAGATTTCAAAGGGCGATTTAAACTTGATGTTGTTGTTAAGGGGCAATATAGCGCTCATCAGGATGCAAAAGGTAATAATGTTATTGACCAGATACCCAATTATAATGCCAGTGCAGTAATGAGCAATGGATATTTCAAAATGTTGCAATTACCGCAGGGCATCAGCAATATCAATTTCAATATTAAAGCTGTTTGCAGTGATGGAAATTATTTGCACAGCAGCCTTCATATTGATGGCTTAAATGCCACTGCACTGAATAATTTTGTACAGGGTAAAGTCTGGGTTGATAATCTTGTGGATTTTCCAATAGATGCAGATTTTCATTCAAAAGTCAATCTTGCTGAAATCAAAAGCTTCATCCCGATGGATAGCTTATCGCTTGGTGGTACTATGATGCTGGATGTGGCAGCAAAAGGGAAATATGCTCCGGAGAAAAAACTGTTCCCGACGATAAAGCTTGGACTTAATCTTAAGGATGGTTCGGTTCAGACTAAATATTACCCACGTCCCATTAATAATGTTCAGGCTTCGGTTGATATCAGTGATCCTTCAGGCACAGCCAAAGATTTTGTTGTTGCTGTCAGTCCGCTGAGTTTTGATTTTGAAGGAAAGCCCTTTTCGTTGAATATTTTGTTGAAAAATCTGAATGATGTCCGATACGATATCAGTGCGAAAGGCGAGTTGGATTTCGGAAAAATATATGCTGTTTTTGCGCAGGAAAATTTGAAAGTAAGTGGTTTTGCAAAGATGAACCTGAAAATGGCCGGAACTCAAAGTGATGCGATGAGTTCGCGTTATCATAAACTGCAAAACTCGGGATCGCTTGTATTGCGGGATATTGTGGTGGAGCAATCTGTTTATTTGCCCAAACCATTTGTGCTTACCGAAGGTGTCTTTTCCTTCAAAAATGATAAGTTTTATTTCGACAGATTCAAAGCAAAGTATGGCAAATCAGATATTGCCCTGGATGGTTATTTGCTGAATGTGATTAATTATGCGCTGGATGATAAAGCAAAATTGAAAGGAACATTTAATTTCAGTTCAAACTATCTGCTGGTGAATGAGTTTATGTCTGATCCAAGCCTTAAGCCTGATACAGATACGACAGCTGCAACAGATACTTCCGGCGTATTTGTAGTGCCGGCCAATCTGAATGTAACCTTTAACGCGAAAGCTAAAAAGATTGACTATGATGGTTTGATTTTGCAGGATTTTGTCGGGCAGATGGTGATTGACAGTGCAAAACTGCGATTGAATAAAACAGGTTTCCGGATGATCGGGACGAGCGTCACCATGGATGCACTTTATCAGAATATTCAAACTTCGTCTGCATTATTTGACTTTGCTATTATCGCCAAAGATTTTGATGTAAAACGGGCATATAAGGAAGTTGAATTATTTCATACTATGGCACCTGCTGCAGCTTCTGCTCAGGGAATTATTTCGGTAGATTATAAACTGAAAGGCAGGCTGGACAAAACGATGAGTCCTGTTTATCCTTCGCTGGAGGGCGGTGGTGTCTTGTCCGTAAATAATGTAAAATTTAAAGGATTTAAACTGCTGAATAATGCCGGCAGAGAAAGTGGAAAAGAAGGTTTGAAAGATCCTGATGTGAAGAATGTAGATTTAAAAACAACGATTAAAAACAATATTATTTCGCTGGAAAAAGTGAAAATTAAAATGTCCGGTTTTCGTCTTCGCGTGGAAGGGCAAAGTGATTTTAACCACAACCTGAAATATAAGATGCGCATTGGTCTGCCACCTTTGGGTATTATCGGCATTCCTTTGACGGTCAGCGGTACAACGGACAACCCAAAAATAAAAATGGGTAAGGAGGAGACAGACCCTCTCGAAGAGCAGGAAGATAATGCGACGAATGCAATTGATTCTTTAAAACAATAACGGAGTACATGTTTTGCCAAACTGGAAAGGTTTCCAAAGGTTTTGCAAGCCATCTGATATTAGCTTGATAATCTAATAACCGCTTTATCTTTAAATTAAAGGGAACATTTTTCCTGGCTGCTCGTAAGCTTTCGCTGGTCGTAGCTTCAGGCTACGACCTACCTGGAATGAAGCGTCCGCTTCAAATTAAAAGTCAAGCAATCGTATCTCTAACATACCTTTTCCGTTAGCATAATCAATGGCACTACTCCACAGCCAATGCTTTGGGTCTGAGACGAAGCCTGCTTTAACAGGATTGTTGTGCAGGTAATTTAATCTTTGCAAGGCTTTTTCCGACGAATCTAGTATTATAGGATGATTATCCTGTTCCCAAAATTGGAAGTCGATATTTCTTGAATTTACAGAACCTCTCCATTTCATTCTATTCATCATCCAGGTTTTTCGGCTTTCCTTATCCGATTTTTCAATTAAAGATCTAATTCTACTTGAAGTAAATGTTTTAAAATCTCTGATAATGTCTGAAAATGAAGGCTGCTCTTCTCTTGCAATAATCAAGTGGATATGGTTAGTCATTATTACCCATGCATAAATAATTAAACCTTTGTTTTTTCTGCAGTAATCGAGGCTATCAATTATTAATTGTTTATACTCATTTCGGGTAAATACATCTATCCAGTCTATTACAGTAAAGGTTACAAAATGAGGTGCATCCTGATTAGTAAAAATGTATTTCAGACCCATGTTGATAATTTTATTATTTAAATTTAATGATTTTTGTCAAAGCGGACGCTTTGTTCTACCACGGTCGTAGCCTGAAGCTACGACCA
>DLGS01000282.1:407-2493 GCA_002482815.1 Bacteroidetes bacterium UBA7688 | reverse complement strand
GACCAGCCGATAACCATTTGTTCAAAAAAAATCCCATAACCTATTCATCACATTTAGTCTTTAAATTAAAAGTACCTTTGCTGCTCTTTTTTAGTTTCCCGACACGCTAATGAAATCTGCCATCCGAATCCAAAGACTCATCGCTATTTTCTCTGTTATTTTATTTGCAGGAAAATTGTGGGCTTGGTATCTGACCCATTCCGTTGCTATTTTGACAGACGCCCTGGAAAGTACCGTTAATGTGATAACAGGTTTTATTGGTTTGTATAGTGTTTCTTTAGCTGCACGTCCACGGGATAAAAATCATCCTTATGGTCATGGTAAAGCTGAGTACATTTCTGCAGCCGTAGAAGGCGCCTTAATCCTGATTGCCGGATTAATGATTGTTTACCAGGTTATTTATGTTTATTTCCATCCCATACCGCTCAACAGGCTGGATGCCGGTATTATCATTACCGCAATTACCGGTGTGCTGAATCTGTTGTTTGGTGTTTATGCCCTTAAGGTTGCCAAAGAAAAACACAGTATGACTGTAGAGGCTGCCGCAACTCATTTAAAATCTGATGCCTATTCCACCTTCGCCATTGTGATTGGTCTGGTGATTTTGCATTTTACCGGATTGCAGTGGATTGACCAGTTAATCGCTTTGGTTTTTGGTATTGTAATAATGGTGACAGGCTATAAAGTTCTGCGTAAATCGTTGGGTGGAATAATGGATGAAGTGGATGAAAAATTATTAAAGGATGTATTGAAAGTGTTGAATAAAAACCGCAGTGCTTACTGGATAGATCTGCATAATATGCGTAGTATTCAGTACGGAGATGTTTTGCATATTGATGCGCATCTGACGCTGCCCTGGTATTTTACGGTTGAAGAGGCAGGTACGGAAGTCAGCAAGCTGGAAGAGATGGTGCGCAATGAATTTCAGGGCAAGGTGGAATGCTTTATACATATAGATGCCAATGCCAAAGTTGTTTGCGCAGTGTGTAATAATTTTGCCTGTACAGACCGCACTCATTTGCAGCGCGCTCCTTCAGACTGGACATTAGAGAATGTGATGAATGATCAGCAGTAGTGCGTGCTCTTCAGAATGATTAATTTGCAATCAGATTAACAAAAATATATTGAATTAATGAATCCCAGTGAAACGATTGTTGCCATTGCTACTGCTCCCGGTATGGGTGCTATTGGTGTTGTGAGGTTGAGTGGAAATGAGGCATTCCCAATTGCAGCTAAAATTTTTAAAGGAAAAAATTTATTAAAGCAGGAAACGCATACCCTTCATTTTGGTCATATTGCAGCTGCAAAAAATACGGCTGATGAACAAATAATCGATGAGGTGGTTGTCAGCCTGTTTAAAGGTCCCAAGAGTTATACCGGCGAAAATGTGATTGAAATCAGTGGTCATGGTTCTTCTTATATCTTACAAAGTATTGTGCAGTTGTGTGTGGCCACAGGCGCACGCATGGCGATGCCCGGAGAGTTTACCCAGCGGGCATTTCTGAATGGAAAACTTGATCTGGCACAAGCGGAGGCTGTTGCTGATTTGATCGCTGCAGATAGTTTTGCAGCGCAACAAACAGCCTTGAAACAATTGAAAGGTGGCTTTTCAACTGATCTTAAAATTCTCCGCGAACAACTCATCACTTTTGCTGCCTTAATAGAACTTGAACTTGATTTCAGCCAGGAAGATGTGGAGTTCGCTGACAGGACCCAACTGGCCGGATTGATTCAACAAATCAAATTTGCGACGAATCAGTTAATACAATCCTTTAGTCTGGGTAACGCTATAAAAAATGGTGTAAGTGTAGCCATTATCGGCAATCCCAATGCCGGGAAAAGTACACTGCTCAATGCTTTGCTCAATGAAGAACGGGCTATTGTCAGCGACATAGCCGGAACTACACGGGATACGATCGAAGAGTTGCTGAATATAAAAGGAATTGTTTTCCGTTTGATTGATACAGCTGGTATCCGAGAGCATACAAGCGATGAGATAGAAAAAATAGGGGTGGGGAAGAGCCTGGAAAAAATGCGGAACGCTGATGTCGTTGTCGGTTTGTTCGATGCGAATGATGTTTCACAT
>DLGS01000282.1:0-360 GCA_002482815.1 Bacteroidetes bacterium UBA7688 | reverse complement strand
AAAAAACTTTCAAAACCAGAACCTGAAAAGCCTGCTGGTGCTGAATAAGGTGGATACAATCGGCGAAGACGCTGCCAGGGAAAAGTTTAAAGGCATAGAAGCATTGTTTATTTCCGCAAAACAAAAGCAACACCTGGATTCATTGAAGGATGCGCTTTATGAACTGGCAATTGATGATTCTATTTCTGCGGAAAATACAGTGGTGACCAATGCCCGTCACCACGAAGCTTTGCTAAAGGTTGCTGAATGCCTGAATGATATTGAAAGTGCAATGGAGCACAATATTTCCGGCGAATTGCTTGCCCTCGACATTCGCCGTTGCTTACATTTTCTCGGTACCATCACCGGCCAGGTGGAGGT
>DLGS01000263.1:2341-5323 GCA_002482815.1 Bacteroidetes bacterium UBA7688 | reverse complement strand
TTTCCGTTCAGGTATGTTGCAAGTTCGACCTGCCTGCTGATAATTGTGTCTGCAATCTTCTGCGCCGTTGCTTCGCTGGAAACCTGCGCCTTATTTCTATTAAATAGCTTCATGGCTTATTGCTTTAAAGGTTCGTTCTCATTGATGAGTATTTCCCAGTTCTGCAAGAGAAAACCATGTGGGTTATTATCGGTCTGTGCCTTGATGTCCCTGACCTTGCCCTGGGTAACAAGCTTCCTGATAACCGTACTGGTGGAACGCACCAGTTTTTGGGTAGCGTAGCAGGTAAATGTGTACGGATATTGGTTGATGTCCAGTTTGGTACTGTCCACCTCGATTTCCTGCGAGATGTTGGCAGAGATCAGGTTGTTGTAATAGCCCGATTCCCGTAAATTGTCGAACTGCTTTTTTGCGGATTCATCAGCGAGGTAAAGGGCTTTGGAAACATTGGCCTGTATGGCCTTGTCATCGGGGCTAAGGGTAAAGAAAAACTGGTGGAAGGTCTTGATGTGATCCCTTAGTTCCACCTCAAGGTTGCTTTTCTTATCGGAGGCAAGTGCTTCCAGTACCTTTCCGTTGTAAAGGATATGAATGCGGTTCTGCGATTGGTTAACGATGTCGTAGCTCTTGTAGATGCAGAAGCACATGCATGATACATTGGCCAATATTAAAAAGATACTGAACGTCTTGATATGCCGAAAGGCGGTATCTATATTTTTGAACTGTGTGAACATAATGATTGGATTTTATAGGTTACTTACCGCTTAACTTATCATGCTGATGAGTTGAGCCTCCGCTGGGCTGATCGGGGAAATAGTCGCCGTTACTGGCACCAGCAAAGCTCTGCTTAATGTTCCTGTAGCCGTTACCAAGTGCGTCGGCAACCATGCCTCCGCCTGCTTTTCCCACCTGCATTCCGCTTCGGCTGGTACTGGAAACAATGGAGTTTACCTTTTGCAGAATGGAATTGCCACCTCCCGCGTGTACCACATAGTTGGCCACGTTAGGTACGCAGAAATAGCCCACGATCCCAATAATTAAAAATATGAGGTAACAGGTATCGGCTCCGCTGAAAAACGTATCTCCCTGCTGTTCAATCTGCGAAATATCCAGGCGGATCATGTTCTCCTGTATTTTCCCGAGTATGCTTCCGAAAATGTTTGCAATCGGAAGCCATAGAAAGATATTCACGTAACGGGCTATCCAGACCGTTAAGGTATTCTGGAAGCCATCGTATACGGCAAACCCAAATACCAAAGGCCCTAATATGGCAAGCACGATGAGAAAAAAAGTCCTTATGGTATTGATGCACAAGCTTGCTGCGGCATATAAAACCTCAAAAATCTCCTTCATCCACTGCTTGATCGAATTCTTGAAATTGTACATCTGCTTGTCCATAAAAAACTGCATGTCATGGCCGATACCGTCAAGGAACGATTCCTCTTCGCCGTTGGGGTCCTTTGGAAAAGTATATTTATACCATTTTTGCCTGTCGCCATTTCCGCTATCCCCGACATACATCTGCCAATGGTCGCTCTTTTTTATGGCGGCCTCTTTAGCCTTTAGCAATCTTTCTATGGCCTTATTACTATCAGTTACCATCGCACCCGTAGCCAAAACGGTGGGCTGGAGTACGCCGTTCATCAGCGCAATGACCAACGGGAACAGCAGTATTGCCATACCGAGTGCAAATGGGCGCAATAAAGGATAGACGTCGATAGGTTCGGCGGATGCAATCTGGCGCCATACACGGCTGGCGATATACCAGAGCGCCCCGAAGCCCGCTATACCCCGAGCCACGTCGATTAGGCGACTGCAAAGGGGGAGCATCTCAGCATACACCCTGTCAAGGACGGGTTGCATTCCCGTTAAACTCTGCGCCATACCCTGTGCGCGGGAAAATTCGGGCAAAAGCAGGGCAGTTGCCGCAAGGAATGCGGTTAAAAATATTCTGTTTCGCATAATGTTTAGTTGAGGTTAAATTGGTTCTGAATGGAGTTGATTTCAGCTTTTTCCCGCTTTCGTTGCAGGTTCAGCAAGCCTGCCTCCTTATTGAAGCTGCGCAAGAAGGCCAGTTTATCCTGTGTATCGGCAAAGATGCGGTCAATCGCCTTCAGCCTTTCGTCATCAGACATCCGCAATTTGGAAGAGGTAACGATCATGGTCAATTCTTCGAGGTTGTCGATACTCTGGTCGAAGAGTTGCTTATAGACCCTGCCCATATAACGGATTTCATTAGGATTGAAATTGTCCGTGCGTTTAAACTGGTCGAATGCCGACCTGTATTCGCTCACGATGCTTCTTTGATAGTTGATAATGTCGGCCACCCGTTTATACTTTCTGATCTCGGGACTGACCAGCATCAGGCCGTCCAGAAAGACTTCGTGCAGGCTGAAATTGCCGCGAGAAATGTTCTTTACTGCATTGTAGCCCGTGCTTACCACCTGATAGCCTTTTTTCATATCGGCAAGGATGTTCTTTAACTGGCTGAGCTTTTCCACGTTCAAAAGCAGTTGCTGTACCTCGGTAGACTGTGCCTTCGCAGGTAAATAGAAGCCAATTAATAGAAATAGGCTTGAGATGAAATAATATCTAATGGATTTCATAGCTTTTCTTTAATTGTTGGGTAGATTCCAGTTCATTAGTTTTCTGGCGGATGAGCAGGTTTACATTACTGGTAAAATCCTGTACAAATGCAGATTTGTCCTTCATGGAAGCATAGACCTTATCCAACCTTTGCAACCGCTCCTGATCGCCCATTTCCAGCTTGCCCGAGGTAACAACCAAGAGCAGTTCTTCGAGGTCTTTTGCGGATTCATCGATCACGTTATCCCTTACCTGCCCGATATACAACTGGGTTGAGGTAGAAAGCATACTATTATGTCGCAACCTACCAAAGGCTTTTCCAATGGCAATCTGCAAGGCGATGATCTCCACAATCTTGGCATTGTTCCGAATGGCGGGGCTGACCTGTTTCAATGA
>DLGS01000263.1:0-2320 GCA_002482815.1 Bacteroidetes bacterium UBA7688 | reverse complement strand
GAACTGATAAAGGCATTGTGCAAACTGAATTCCCCACTGGTAATGTCCCTAATGGTCTGTAAACTTGAACCCGCAATCTCGTAGCCCTTTTTGGCATAACCTATGTAGACCTGTAAGGCGGCAATCTGTTCGAGAAGGTACCGTTTCTGCGTTTTCTTCTGGTTAAGGAACTCTCTCAAAGTCTGGCCGTAGCTAAAATTGATACTGCCGACTAACATCATAAGCACTAAAAGGCTGTATTTTAATTTACTGTACACCATAGATTTCTTTTAGTTTAGCGGCCTCGTCCAATGACCTTGTTCGCTGGATGCTGAGGGCAATATTCTGTTTGTTGAACTGTTTGAGGTCTGAATAATTGGTTTCCATCTGCTCGGATGCCTTACTGATGAGTTCCAGGCGTTCCGCATCGCTCATTTGGGTCTTAAAGGAATTGACTACAAGCAGTATCTGGTCTACATTTTTGATGCTCTCGTCGAGTATGCCTGAATAGACTTTCTGCATATAGTCCAGTTCTTCGGGCTTAAAATGTTTGTCCTTTTGGAACAGGTTCCATGCCCACTTGTATTCATCCACAATGGCAATCTGTTTTACCGTTAAGTCCTTTACCTTTNNTGGCAGACCTGATCGTCCATAGTTCGTTATAGTACTGGCTGTACAAGTCCTTTTGCCTTTCCGTCCAGTCGGCGATTTCCGTTAGTTTCAGCTTGGAAAGCTGGTTTTCTAAAACCTTTTGGGCGTTCTGGAGCCAGATGGTTTCGTTCTGTAAGCGCTGGACTTTCAGGTCTACCGCTTTGATTACTTTTTTTACGCCCGCCTTGATGACCTCTAAAACCGCTATCTGCGCATCTGCTTCTTTGGGCAGGGAGACAAACAGGGTCATGGCGCTCATAGGGAGGATGACCATATACTTTTTCATAATTCTTTTGATTGCACCGATGTATGGACATACACCGATAGGTTCTTTAATGCTCATATCGATATGAATTTGATTGATTAGCGTTTTTTATATTCACGTTTGCCCACCATCAGTTTATTTGCCTCGGGGTAGAATGTAATCAGCTTGCCCGTTCTGGTTTCGGTCAATGACTTGGTTCCTTCATCATAGATCGCATTCCACTCTTCGGTTTCATGTTCCCGAATGCCTTTTTTGCCATTTTTGATCCTGTTGAACCCTGTTTTGCGGTGGATAAAATAATTGTTGCTTTCAGAAGCCTCAATGACCAGCGTATCACTGGCAATGCTATATTCACCTACAGACTGGTTTATATAAGTCCCTGAAATAAAGGAAGTGGTATCGTCTGGTTGGTTGCAGGCGGTGATAAACAGTACCGCAATTGCAAATAGATAAAATAGGTTTTTCATGATGTTATTGGTTTTTGTTTTGAAGTTCTTCGGCTAATACCGCAATGCCTTTCTGCATACTACCGTACCGCCGGGCATATTCCTGTACCTGCATTTTTTCCTTTTCCTCTGTGGTATAGGCGAGGTACTCTGAAACGGAAACTTCGGTGCGGTACACTTTGCTTTGCTGTCCGCCAAGTGAAATAAATACCTCTTTGTACTTTCTGTTGGAATCATTGGCCTTGTTCATGGAAAGTACCAGTGCTTTTTCCTTATCGGTAAGCCCCAAAAGTTCCTGTATCTGGTCAAACTTGTTCTGGTACTTGCTCTGGTCGAGCAGGATCTTACAATCTGAGTTGTTCAGAATAGCGTGCTTTACAATGGGCGAGCTGATGATGTCGTCGATTTCCTGCGTAACTACAATAGGCTCCCCAAAGAACTTGCGCATCGTTTTGAACAGATATTGCACGTATTGCGCCATGCCTTCTTTTGCGATCGCTTTCCACGCTTCTTCAATTAATACCAGTTTCCTGATACCCTTTAGCTTGCGCATTTTTGACAGGATCATTTCCATGATGACCAGCGTTACCACAGGAAATAAGATGGGGTGGTCTTTCAGGTTGTCCAGTTCAAAAACAATGAACCTTTCATTTAATAGGTCGAGGTTCTCGTTGGCATTTAACAGGTAATCGAATTCTCCGCCACGATAATAAGGGCGCAATACATACAGGAAATTCTGGGCATCAAAGTCACGCTCCTTTACCTTATCTCCATCCAGTACGTTCAAATATTCGGATTGCAGGAATTCATAAAAGGTATTAAAGCAGGGGAAAATATCGGGGCTTTGCTCCAGTCTTAAAAAGTAGAGCGTAAGCGCATTGGAAATGGCCACATATTCCGACCTGCGGTAAGGCTCATCATCCTTTTTCCAGAGCGCAAGCAATAAGGTTTTGATGCTCTCTTTCTTTTCGGTATCCAG
>DLGS01000012.1:223-2693 GCA_002482815.1 Bacteroidetes bacterium UBA7688 | reverse complement strand
GCAAAACCTGTTTTGGGCATTTATCTACAACCTGATTGGCATTCCTATCGCTGCCGGGTTACTGTATCCTATCAATGGTTTCCTGCTCAACCCAATGATAGCAGGCGCGGCGATGGCTTTAAGTTCTGTATCCGTAGTCAGCAACAGTCTTCGCCTTAAATACGCAAAGCTCTAAAATATTGTAAACAAATCTTGTAATTCTATAACAAGCAATCCTTCCCTCTTTAGGAAATTTGCATAAACAATCTTCAAATGAATACCTTAAAATTTAAAACCAATATCAATTGTAGCGGCTGTGTAGGTTCAATAACCCCATTTTTAAACGCAGTAGATGGAATAAAAGACTGGCAGGTGGACACGGTAAACCCTGATAAAGTACTAACCATTGAAACTGACAATGAAGAAATAACTGCAGAAAAAATTAAGCAGGTTGTTGAAAAAGCAGGATTTAAAATAAATACACTTAATTAAATGGAAAAGCTATTAGATTGGCTAAAACTTTTTCCAAAAAGAGTTGCTATAAATAATGTAACTGTATATAAATGTGGCAACTTTTTTTAAAGCTTATTTTCACCGATTAATAAATTAAAAAATATGGGTTATCACGCATTTCAAAAATGTATTGAAGCCTGCCTTCGTTGTGCAGCTATCTGTAATCATTGCGCCGCTTCCTGTCTTAAAGAAGAAGACCCTAAAATGATGGCGAAATGTATTCAATTGGATATGGAATGTGCTGCCTTGTGTTATGCTGCTGCACAACTTATGAGCTTGGGTAGCAGCAAGGCAAAGGAAATATGTCGTTTGTGTGCTGAGCTTTGCACTAAATGCGGCGAGGAATGTGCCAGCCACAGCCACATGGAACACTGCAAGGAGTGTTCAGATGCTTGCCACAAATGTGCTGAAGAATGCAAACAAATGGCTGCTTAAAAGCGAACTGATAGGAATTTCAGCGAGTTTTGTTACTGCAATTTCTATTTTAAGTTTATTTTGCGTAATAGTTTAGATATTGTTTTAATTTTACAAAAGAATGAAACGCCTCTTAACAATAATAATAGCAATGTCTTACCTGTGCCTTAGCATAGGTATTACTGTGCATATTCATTATTGCATGGGTAAAATAGTTGGTGCAAGCCTTGTTGAACAGGATGAAGATCATCATTGCTCTCATTGCGGCATGAATAAAACATCTTCAAAAAAGGGATGTTGTAAAGACGAACACAAAGTTTTTAAAAGCACCAATGACCAGCTTGTAGCTAAAATGCTTATTGTGAAAGCGGCGTTTGGTGAATTTGTAATAACCCCTCAGATTAGTTTTCCAAAAGAGGTAGATCTTGCTTCTGTTTATGAAAACCCATCAGCACAGGCAAATGCCCCGCCGAAGCGGGTTCCTCATTGTCCCCTCTATATAAGTTTGCGGAACTTCCGCGTCTGATACTATTTTATTGTTGCTGCAACGATATGAATGTTTCTTAGCATACCCCGCTACGAAATGTTTGCGTTGCTTTTTTCTTTTCGGCAATTTCCAGGAAAGTATTTCATACTACGTGGATTTATCTCAACAATAAAATAATTTCTTAATGAATTTTTCAATCAAATCAGGTTCTTATATCGCCGTAGCAATGCTTCTGGCTTCCTGTGGGAACATGACTACTCAAAAAAATCAGGCAACAAACGATACAACATCAACTGTTGACATGGCTAATGTTGCCATAGTAACTCCTTTAATTACTAATACTGATGCAGCACTTAGTACGCAAGTCCAAAGTATTTACGTCGATTACCTGCAAATGCAATCCGCTCTTGCAGGAGATCAATCCAAAGAAACAGCAATTGCAGCTAATCATCTGAATACAGTTATGGATAGTTTCAAGGATAGCACATTGCCTGAAAACCAAAGGCAGGCTTACGAAACTCATGTAACTGCCATAAAAGAAAGTGCTGTCAGGATTGGTAATAGTAAAAACATCGAACAGCAACGCATCGCGTTTGAACCTTTATCCCAACACGTTTTCGATCTGTTGAAATCTTTTGGCAGTATTAAACCTGTTTATGAAAGCCATTGCCCTATGGCATTTGACAACAAAGGAGCGAGCTGGCTAAGTGATAAAACGACAATTCGTAATCCATATTTCGGAGATAAAATGCTGGAATGTGGTGAAGTAGTGTCTATGATTAAAAAATAATTTTTTTTCAAGCAACATAAACAATCTAAAATGAAAAAGTTTCTTTTTGTAATTGCCATGATGGTTTCCCTGTCATCTTTTGCACAGATCAAATCTGCAAACCTTACTGCCAGTGGACTTACGTGTAGCATGTGCAGCAAGGCCATCTATAAATCACTTGTAAAAGTTCCTACCATACAGGAGATAAAAGTGGACATCAAAAATTCAAGTTACCTCATCACATTTAAGGAAGGGCAAAATGTATCATTGGATGCCATCCGAAAAGCAGTGGAAGATGCGGGCTTTTC
>DLGS01000012.1:0-172 GCA_002482815.1 Bacteroidetes bacterium UBA7688 | reverse complement strand
GTGGAAGATGCGGGCTTTTCTGTAGCTTCTTTAAAGGTTACTGTAAATTTCAACAAAACGGAGGTTGGGCCTGATTCCCCCGTTTCCCTTCAGGGTGGAACCTATCGTTTCGTTAAGACTTCCAAGCAAACCCTTCAGGGTATGAAGACCTTTACAGTAGTAGATAAAAACT
>DLGS01000399.1 GCA_002482815.1 Bacteroidetes bacterium UBA7688 | reverse complement strand
AGTATGTTGGTCAGCGGCCTGAATATGGTAAAATATGCGAGTATTCCCGATGGGATGCGCGCCACTACCAAAATCCGTTATAAAGACCCGGGAACCGAAAGTTCGCTGTATTGGGTCGGCGACAAATTAAGCGTTCATTTCGACCATTCAGTAAACAGTATAGCTCCCGGCCAAAGTGCCGTTATCTATGAAGGAGACGATGTTGTAGCAGGCGGAATTATTCACTCCGGAATATAATTTTGGCTTTTTGTTATGTTTCTTTAGAAAAAAGATTATTTTTAGCCTCGTTTTACACGCTAACTGAACATCACTATATTTCATACAGTATGAATAAGAATAAAATTATCGTTGCATTAATGGCTATTGTGCTAGGTGCTGGCTTATTGAGCTCTTGCAAAAAAGACAGAGTGATAGTGAATACTAACGGTGGCGATTTATACCAGTCATTTTTGCCGCTTGAAATAGGAAAATATATCATTTACGATGTGGATTCTTCTATTTGGGATGATGCAAAATGTATTAAATATACTTACAAATCACAGCACGAATACCTTGTTGCTGATACTTTCCGTGATGGTCAGATGCGTCTTTCTTATGTTATTAACATCAGAAGCCGTATGACGGATAAGGCTAATTGGGTGGTGAATGATGTTATTTATTATACTCCTGCAGCAGAAAAACTGGAAATGGTTCAAAAAAACATCCGTTTTATGAAACTTGTCAATCCAATTTCTGAAGGCAAAGTTTGGGCGGGCAATAGTCTGATGCCGGTAGAAGATCAGGATTATGCTTATCTGAAAGGCTGGAGCTACACTTATACCAATGTGTTGAAACCATTTAACAACGGTGCAATTAATTTCGAAAAAACCCTGACGGTTTCTGAAACAAATCAGGTGTTGAATAATCCTGAAACAAAACCTGAAGATTACGCTTATCTTCTTCAATCAAAATCTGTTTATGCGTTCCGTGTTGGTATGATTTACCGCGAATACATTTACTGGATTTATGATCCTGTTCCAATGGTTAAGTCCTGCCGCAAAGGTGTGGGTGTAACCATGCGTGCAATTGAGTACAACTAGTATTCTTCGCAGCCTGATAGTCTGATTTCGGGATATTTCAACTAATTTTGAAATACCTTCAATCCCATGGCGATGAACAAATATTTTTTTGCCCTCCTGACTCTTACTTTTTTCTTTTTAACGAATAGCAATGCTGTCGGACAAACCCAGTATGCTTTTAAAATAAATTTTGTCGATAAAAAGGGCACAACAGGAGATTTAGCCAATCCTTCAACTTTCCTGTCTGCAAAATCGCTTGCCCGCAGAGCTAGGCAGTCATTAGTCCCTGACAGCAGCGACCTGCCTGTTTCTGCTATATACACGGATAGTGTATTGAAGGTTTCAGAAGGTATATTTCATACAAAATCACGCTGGCAGAATAATTGTGTATTGTTGCTGTACGATTCCTCAAAAATGAATCTGGTGCGTAGTTGCTCCTTTGTAAAAAGCGTGCAATATGTGGGTATCTACCTTTCCCCTCTTCATGCAATGATGGCCTTACCTGAAGGAGAAAAAAAGCTTTTGGAAAAATTCCCTGAATTATCCAAAACTACCGGTACCAGTGCTTATTATGGGGATGCGTATGATCAGATAGAATTAGCAAACGGCGATTATCTTCATGACAGAGGATTCCGTGGAAGTGGTAAATTAATCGCAGTCATTGATGAAGGTTTTAACCTGGTAAACACACTTCCTGGATATGACAGTTTAAGGCTTAGCGGAAGAATCACAGATACTTATAATTTCAATCTGGATACTGATTATGTTTACGCTTATTCGTCTCATGGGACAGAGGTGCTGAGTACAATGGCCGGCATAATGACCGGTACTTATGTTGGTACAGCTCCGGACGCATCCTATGCATTATACGTAACTGAAAATTCAGGTTCTGAACAGCCGATAGAAATGGACAATCTCGTTGCTGCAATGGAAAGAGCCGATAGTGCGGGTGCAGATATAATTACTATTTCGTTGGGCTATAACACATTTAATATCGGCACATTAAATGCAGACCTTTCCTTAACTGATATAGATGGAAAATCCACGGTCGCCACCAGAGCCGCAAACATCGCAACCCAAAAAGGTATTTTGGTTGTTGCATCTGCCGGAAACGAAGGGGGAACAAGCTGGGCAAAAGTCCTGACTCCAGGAGATGCAGATAGTGCGCTTACTTGTGGCTCTGTGGATATAAACAAATTGCGTTCGCCAACCAGTGGAAAAGGACCCAACGCGGCAGGGGTTAGAAAACCAGATGTATGCATGCTCGGTGCACCGGGAATCGTATTAAATAATTCCGGAACAACATCATCTGTAAGTGGAACCTCCATCGCTACACCCGAACTTGCAGGACTGGCAGCGTGCCTTTGGCAGGCTAATCCTTCAGCCACACCCTATAAACTCAGGAAAGCCATTCGGGAAAGCGCACATATTGCTTCCACGCCTGATGATTTGCTTGGATTCGGGGTGCCTGATTTTGGGAAAGCTGATTTGAGTATAGATTCTGTTCCCGATAATGTCAGCGCTGTGACGGTAATGCCTAACCCGTTTTCTGACCTGATTACGATTAAATTACCTCAAAGTAATAACACTGAAATTCAGTGGATCATTCTCAATATTCAAGGAGAAAAGTTGCTTTCCGGCAGCGTAGCCAATACAAGCAGATTTAATATACCGGTTCCCGGGAATTTCCCTTCAGGAGTATACTTTTTGCAATTAGTGAATGGTAGTACAAACTCATTTTCTAAAATTCAAAAGTTATAAAAACCTGAATTTTAATTTAAAATAGCTGTAACGTTTTTATAAGCTTACCTTTACAGCTAATAGTAACAAGATGGCACAAAAATTCAGAACGGGTTCTTTAGTAAGTGTGAAGGGGAATATGTATCCCGTATTGATAGTTAAAGGATATGATTCCAGTTCAGAATTATATACTTGTATCGCAGGTACCTTACCAAGCAGTTATAAAATGATTGCAAAAGAAACGCAAATGACACAATGTCCTCCCGGAACGGTTTCTCCGAAGTCAATACCGGTAAAAGCTAAATAATATAATGAAGAAAGCCACAACTGCAAAGTTGTGGCTTTCTTTTATAAAGATAAAATGTGTCTAGTAGTCTTCAGAACCAATAGTAATCAATTGGCCTAACGCATTTTCCAGTTGAGCATCATTAGGCGCAATGCCATGCCACTCGTGCGTTCCTTCCATAAAGTCAACACCTTTGCCCATTGATGTTTCCATCAGGATGCAAACAGGTTTTCCTTTTCCGCACAATGATTTTGCAGCAGCAATACCATTTAACACGGCAGTCATATCATTGCCTTGCATATCCAATACTTCCCAGCCAAACGCTTCAAATTTTTCACGGAGTGGTGTAATGTTCATAACCAAATGAGTAGGTCCGTCAATTTGCTGACCGTTCACATCGATTGTTGCAATCAGATTATCCAGTTTATGGTGAGCTGCAAACATTGCTGCTTCCCAGTTTTGGCCCTCTTCCAGCTCACCGTCACCCAATAAAGCAAATACAGTTGTATCTGTTTCTTTGTTCATTTTTTTACCCAAAGCTGCACCCGAAGCAACGCTTAAGCCCTGGCCCAAAGAACCGCTGGCAATCCGAACGCCGGGCAGATGCTCGTGCGTGGTAGGATGTCCTTGCAGGCGTGTATTCAGCTTACGGAAAGTAGATAGTTCGGCAACGGGGAAATAGCCTGAACGTGCCAGAACGCTATAGAAAACAGGTGAAATATGGCCGTTGGATAAAAAGAACATATCCTGGCCTTTTCCGTCCATATCAAACGGAACCGGCGTATGTTTCATCACATCAAAATACAGGGCAACCAGAAAATCTGTACAGCCCAGAGAACCTCCCGGATGACCACTTTGCACACCGTGCACCATTCTTACGATATCTCGGCGCACCTGGGCAGCCATTTGTTGGAGTTGTTGCAATTCCATTGTTGAGAATAAAAATTTTGGCAAAAATAGGGTAAAATTTCACCACAAAGAACACGAAAAATAGCGCAAAGACCACAAAGTGATATTCGTATTACAGCTGACAATATTATCACAGCCTTACAAAGAGAACCACAAAAGTTCATGGAGAATTAAGAGCCTGGGTATTTGCTTGTATTGTGTAAAATTTTAGAAGACTTTGTGTCCGGAAAAACTTATTGACCGCCCATATTTACATAATTATCAATCGGCAAGCGCTTTGAAATAGAACGCGCCAGTGTCATTTCATCTGCATATTCCAGTTCGCCGCCAAAGGAAATACCACGGGCAATTGTGGTGATTTTGATGGGTAAATGATTGATTTGGCGGGAGATATAATAAACGGTGGTGTCACCTTCCAGGGTAGGGCTGAGGGCCATAATAATCTCCTGGATATTCGGATTAGCCTTGATACGGTTCACCAATGAATGGATATTGATCTGGTCGGGACCAACACCGTCAAGTGGTGAAAGGATACCTCCCAAAACATGATAAACTCCGTTGTATTGCTGTGTTGTTTCGATAGCGATGACATCGCGGATATTTTCCACTACACATATCTGGGTTTTCAGGCGCTGTGTATTGACGCAAATGGCACAAATGTTGGTATCAGACACATTATGGCATTCCTGGCAGAAGGTAATTTCGTGCTTCATCCGGCTTAATGCATTGGTAAATGAATCTACATCAGCATCCTCCTGCTTCAGTAGGTGCAGCACCATACGCAGTGCGGATTTCTTACCGATGCCCGGTAATTTGGAAAATTCTGCAACCGCATCTTCTATCAGCCTCGAGGAGAAAATCATAATGATATAAAAAACAAATTTACGTAGTAAACAGGAATTTTTCAGGAGGGATTTCTACCGGAAAGCTTGTCGATTTATGATATAATACCGACAAGCTTTTATTAAGAAGGATAATAGTGTAAATTTGCAGCCTGAACTAATTTAAGAATGCGATTATATAATAAGGGTATCCTGATAGTCCTGCTGGGTTTATGTGTATTGGGTGCCTGTAAAAAGAAAGAAGTAGTATGTTACGATAGTGTGTATGAAATACCTGTTTATATCTCTTTTGTAGGTTTTCCTTTAGAAAGTCTAGATACAGTAATCGTTGCCGAATATCCGGTTGGAGATAATTTTACCAATTTAATTTCGATTGATACCATTTTGAGTTATGGTTTAACCATAAAAAATGATACTTCTAGCATATTATACCGCTCCAGTGATTGGCCTTATCAAGGTTTTAATGAAACTGAGCACAAAATATTTCTATCAGGCGAAAGTGACACTTTTTATATAAAAGATGCAAAATATATGAAACCAAGACGCTTCTTAGCAGAAGAGAATTGCGGAAGCGCAAGACAGCATGCTGCAGGCCCAAGTGAAATTAATACCAATGGATTGATTATCAACTCCATTTCTTATAATCATTGTATTTATTTAAAAAAATAATTTGTAGTAATAACAGGATTAATTTTCAAATATGTTTACACCCAAAAATAAAATCCGCATCGTTACGGCCGCTTCTTTGTTTGATGGCCATGATGCTGCTATCAATATTATGCGCCGCATTATGCAATCGAACGGTGCAGAGGTTATCCATCTTGGTCACGACCGCAGTGTGCAGGATGTAGTGGATTGTGCAATACAAGAAGATGCGAATGCCATAGCCATGACAAGCTATCAGGGTGGTCACGTAGAGTATCTGAAATACATGCACGATTTACTCAAAGAGAAGGGTTGCGGACACATTAAAATATTTGCCGGTGGCGGTGGTGTTATTCTACCTACAGAAATAGCTGAATTGCATGCTTATGGCATTACCAAAATTTATTCTCCTGACGATGGCCGTGCCATGGGACTTGAAGGAATGATTATCGACCTTTTGGAAAAGAGTGATTTTCCTACCGGCAATCAATTGAATGGAGAAGTAGGTCACATACAGGATAAAAATCCAAGAGACATTGGTCGTTTGATTTCGGCTGCTGAAAACTTCAGCGAATTGCCCGAAACCAAAGCGATGTTGCAAAATATCGAAAAGCAGGCGGCCACAAGTAAAACTCCGGTTTTGGGTATTACCGGCACCGGTGGTTCAGGTAAAAGCTCGCTGGTAGATGAAATGGTGCGCCGTTTCCTGTTGGACTACCCTACAAGAAACATTGGTATCATCTCAGTTGATCCATCAAAACGCAAAACCGGCGGAGCTTTGTTGGGTGACCGTATCCGTATGAATGCCATTCGTAATTCGCGCGTATATATGCGCTCGATGGCTACCCGTCAGAGCAATCTGGCTGTGTCGCGTTATATCCACGATGCAGTTAATATTTTGAAGGCAGCCAAATTTGATTTAATCATTCTCGAAACTTCAGGTATTGGTCAGAGCGATACACAAATTACTGATCATTGCGACCTGAGCATGTATGTGATGACGCCGGAATATGGTGCTGCCACACAGCTGGAGAAGATTGATATGCTTGACTTTGCAGATATTGTGGCTGTCAACAAGTTTGACAAACGTGGTGCCATGGATGCTATCCGCGATGTGAAAAAACAATACCAGCGCAACCATAAATTATTTGAGCAGGATGCAGATAACATGCCTGTTTTTGGCAGTATCGCTTCGCAGTTTAATGACCCGGGAACGAATACTTTGTACCGTGCCCTGATGGATAAAATTGTGGAGAAAACCGGTGCTGATTTACAATCTAATTTCAAAGCCAGTGACGAGCTGAGTGAAAAGATTTTCATCATTCCTCCGGCGCGCACCCGCTACCTGAGCGAGATTGCCGAGAACAATCGTCTGTATGACAAACGTTCGAAAGAGCAGGCTGCTGTTGCACAGAAATTATTTGGGGTACGTAAAACCATTGAAACGATTCAGACTTCAACAATTGAAGATAAAGACCGATTGGTAAAGCAACTGGAAGAAGTCTATCAAAAACTGACACTGGATATTGATCCAAAAAATCTGGAATTACTGAAGACATGGGAAGATAAAAAACGCCAGTACCAGGATGAGTATTACATCTTCAAAGTGCGTGATAAGGAAATTAAAATCAAAACACACTCTGAGTCTTTATCGCATTCTCAAATCCCAAAAGTAGCAGTACCGAAATTTGAGGCCTGGGGCGAAATTCTGCAATGGGCTTTGAGTGAAAACTTCCCCGGAGAATTCCCATATGCATCTGGCATCTATCCTTTTAAAAGAGAAGGTGAAGATCCAACCCGTATGTTTGCCGGAGAAGGTGGACCGGAACGTACCAACAAGCGTTTCCATTATGTGAGTAAAGGTTTACCGGCAGCACGTTTGAGCACTGCATTTGATAGTGTTACTTTATACGGACAAGACCCAGATCATCGTCCTGATATCTATGGTAAAATCGGCAATTCGGGTGTAAGTGTTCCTTCGCTTGATGATGCCAAAAAGCTATACAGTGGTTTTAATCTGGCCGACCCGAAGACCTCTGTTTCGATGACCATAAATGGCCCTGCGCCAACGATTACAGCATTTTTTATGAATGCGGCAATTGATCAGCAATGCGAATTGTACATCAAAGCAAATGGCCTGGAAGCAGAAGTGGAAGCAAAGATTGAAGCCATTTATAAAGAAAAAGGAATTCCACGCCCACGGTACCAACCTTATCTCGACAATCAATTACCGGAAGGAAATAATGGATTGGGTCTGATGTTGCTGGGCGTTACCGGAGATTTAGTTTTGCCTGCAGATGTTTATGCAAAAATCAAAGCAGATACATTAAAGGCTGTTCGTGGTACGGTACAGGCAGATATTCTGAAAGAAGACCAGGCGCAAAATACTTGTATTTTCTCTACAGAATTTTCGCTGCGCGTCATGGGTGATGTGCAACAATATTTCATCAATCAGGGTGTTCGTAATTTTTACAGTGTTTCTATATCGGGTTACCATATTGCCGAAGCAGGTGCGAATCCTATTTCTCAGTTGGCCTTCACGATCTCAAATGGTTTCACTTTTGTAGAATATTATTTGAGCCGCGGAATGCACATCGATGATTTCGCACCGAATTTATCTTTCTTCTTCAGCAATGGTGTAGATCCTGAGTATAGTGTGATTGGCCGTGTTGCCCGTCGTATCTGGGCCAAGGCGATGAAATATAAATATGGAGGTAATGAGCGCAGCCAAATGCTGAA
>DLGS01000310.1 GCA_002482815.1 Bacteroidetes bacterium UBA7688 | reverse complement strand
CAAATGAGATTGTAATAACCATTTGTTACTTCAAAAAAAGGCGTAGATTTTTGATAATGAATATCTTTTATTAGTTCATATCCATTACCGCGGAGAGCCATTATTTGTGATTCAACAGATAGGTTAATAAAGCGTACCATTGATTTTCCCTTGGCAGGAAATACGAGGTTATCTTTGAAACTCAATAAAATTATTTTTTTGTGGGTATCTTCTAATGCAAAAATGCTTAGGCATTCGCTGCTATGGAGCTGAATTTCCTTTTCGGCCCTTAGATCTCCTTTACTGTCAACAGCAGTGAAGTGTGTAGTTCCCGTATAAACAGCAAAATAACCTGAAGGTTTTGCATATTGAACAGCTGATTTTTTAAACTCATTTGAATCACAGTAAAAAGATATTTTATCATTTGTTCGGACAAGATTGATGAAGTTTATTTGTGGTGTATTAATTGTGTGTAAGCTGTAATAAGGACAGTAAGTAGTACAGATGTGATAGAGTTTTTCTGAATCTGTACCACATGACAAACAACAAATCAATACAAAGAGGTAAATGAGCCTGTTTTTAATAAAAAAAGCTTTCATGTTTTTATTTCGAAGTATATAATTGTTGTTTGCATTAGCTGTACTTTTAAATTGAATCAATGCAATGTGGGCAGCATTAAAAGCAGTATATCTATTTGTTCTAGTATGTTTTATAAAGAAATTATCGTAAAAAACACTTTGCTTATTCTTGTGGTTCAGGACTCAAAGGCTTTTTTTGACGTGGGGGTATCAGTACAATACCAATATTAAAATATCCTCCGGATTCCGAGTTATATTTGTATTTACTGCCGGCAAGATCTTCAAACTGATACATGCGCATAGTACTAAGCCCTCCCGAAGCTTCCACGAGTAACGTTTTTGTAAGCTGGTAATTAACAAAAGGACCTATATTGGCTCTGGCATAATTGAATCTGTCCATTTGGGTATCACTTGA
The DNA here is from genome assembly GCA_002482815.1 of Bacteroidetes bacterium UBA7688. GTDB lineage: Bacteria > Bacteroidota > Bacteroidia > Chitinophagales > Chitinophagaceae > Rurimicrobium. The sequence goes on along the minus strand of DLGS01000310.1, from coordinate 16,006 downwards.
AAAACTTTTAGAGCTTGCATTAAAGTTTGCTCCATTGACTGCTGCCCTGAAACCAAGTCCAATTTTATCTTCTCTACCGGTTTGATAAACGTAATTTACAAATATTGGCAGGTAGGCATTCAGGGCATGTCTTCCACTTTTATATTGGTACTGTATAGCTGGAAACAAAAGGGGTTTACCAAACCTCATAGTATAAATAAGTCCGGCACCTCCAATAACTTTTTCATTATATTTTTTGGTTACCATAGCGCTACCTTGGAGAATAAAGTCATCTCCAGACAACTTATCTACAAAATCACTCGCCAGTGTAGGAGACAGTCGGCCTATAAAAGTCCACTTGTCATTATAGCGATGAATATAGGTAAAGGAATAGCTGATCTTTTGAAAGGTCATCTCATTTTCTGTTGATAGATTATTATCGTATATTGTAGTCTGTACCGCTCCATACTGAATACCGTTTATAAGAATTGTTTTTTTGTCTTTTAGCATTTTTGGAAAACTCACAAATGCCCCCGCTTCATTAAAAGATGCCTTATTACCGCTAGCATCATCTTTGAATTTAACCTTTGGATAGCTGAAATATTCCAATCCGGCTAATTTCATATCTTGTGCCTGTACTTTGAGCCCTAGCAGTATCAAACTAATGGATAATAGGTGTTTTGTTGACTGTATCATAATATTTTTTATTCGTTATTTTATATGCTATCTGGCTCCTTTCCTAAAAAAGAAAAGGTTTTATACTGTTTAGAAATTTGTTTATTTTTCTTGGCTTTCATTGTTGTGTTTTGGCCCAGAATTGAATTTCGTTGTTATTTTGTCTACGACCATATAAACAGCTGGAACCAGGAAGAGGGTAAGTAAAAAAGAACTTGTCAGTCCTCCTACAAGAACCCATGCCATACCATTTTTAAATTCCGAACCTGGACTTTTAGAAAGCGCCAGAGGAAGCATTCCTAAAATCATGGCGAACGTTGTCATAATAATAGGACGCAGTCTTTCTTTTCCTGCTTCAATCAAAGCATCAGCGGTACTGTGTCCTTTTTCTTTAAGATGGTTTGCAAAGTCTACGATAAGAATACCGTTTTTGGTAACAAGTCCTAATAGCATAATGATACCAATAATGGTAAAGATGCTCAGCTGATTCATGGTGAGTGCTATGGCAAGCAGGGCACCAATTAAAGCCACAGGAACAGAAAAAATAACCACAAAAGGATAAATCAGACTCTCATAAAGACTTACCATTACCATATATACCAGCAGTATGGCAATAATCAAGGCAATGCCCAGACTTTTGAAAGCATCGTTTTGATTCTTCGAATCACCCTGAAAATCAACTTCTATTCCAGCAGGAACTTTGGTCTTATCCAAAGCTGTCTGAATATCCTTTACAATGGTTCCCGAAGGACGCCCTACTGCTGCAGAGGTTATAGTGATGGAGTTTTGTCTGTCGCTTCTCTGCAGTATGGATTGTCCCATTATTTCTTCTACATCAGCAACCTGCCATAGCTTTATTAATTGCCCCTTATTACTGCTGAGTGAAAGATTTTTGATAGCTTCGATATTCTGTTTATCATTCTGATTGATTCCCACATTGATTTTATAGATATCATCACCCTGCATGAATTCAGTGTCATCATTACCGTTAAACGCCAGTTGGATACTTTGGGCAACATCAGGAAGGCTTAGTCCCAGTTTTGCTATTTTGTCTCTCTGAGGCGTTACCTTGATTTGTTTTACTTCTCCCTTGGTACTGTAGCGCACGTAATCAGTTCCTGCTGTATGAAGTACGACTTCTTTTATTTTGGCAGCAGCATTATAAAGGCTGTCAATATCAGTTCCTTTTACAACAATCTGTATCGGAGCATTTACAGATCCAGTAATACTTGTTGGTATAACCGTTACCTGAAGTCCTGGGATTTTCTCAATCTCATTTCTTGCCATTACCCCAAATTTATCTGCTGTAAAAGAACGTTTGGTTTTATCAATCAGAGTCACTGAAAGTTCAGCAAGGTTTTCTCCATCTCCTTTAGCGCCAGTTTGCGTCCCTACAAGTGTATATACATTCTTGACCTCAGGATGCTTGAGCATTAGCTGCTCAGCCTGCTTAACTAAAAGGTTGGTCTGTCCAATAGGAGTATCTGCAGCAGTTTCCAATTGGATGGCCAATTCACCTCGGTCACTGTCTCCAGCAAAAGAGGATCCTATAAATCCAGTGGGAACAAGGGCAATAGCCCCTACAATTAATGCAAGTACCAGTATAAATAAATAACGTTTGTGTCCAAGGGTCCATTGCAGTAATTCTCCATAGGAGTTTTTTAAGTTCTCAAGTAAATTTTCAAAGCCCAGAATTATACGTCCCCATAATGTTTCCTTTGTAAGATGTTCTAGTTTGGCAAAACGTGAAGCCATTAGCGGTGTAAGGGTGAAAGCAACCAAAAGACTCATTAAAGTAGAAACGACCACGACTACTGCAAATTCTCGAAGTATACCTCCGATAAGTCCTCCTGCGAAAGCCATAGGAAGAAAAACTACTACATCCACCAATGTTATGGCTACTGCAGTAAAACCGATTTCATTTCGCCCGTCAAGGGCAGCCTGCTCTTTTTTCTTGCCCATTTCCATATGTCGGAAAATGTTCTCAAGCACTACAATACTATCATCCACCAAGATCCCGATTACCAGTGAAAGGGCCAGCAGGGTCATAAGATTAAGTGAAAAGCCCATAGCATACATCACTATGAATGTTGGTATCATAGCCGAAGGGATTGCTACCATTACAAAGAAGGAACTGCGCAGACTGTGCAGAAACAAAAGCATTACCAGTCCAACAATGATTACAGCCAGAAAAAGATCATGCATTACTGCATCTGCTGAACTAAGGGTGTAAACGGATTGGTCTGATGCAATCTCATAGTTAAAGCCTTTTGAGGCGTAAGTTTTTTTGAGCTCATCAAATTTTTGTTTTACCTGCTGACTCACTTCTACGGCATTGGCGTCATTGGTCTTGAAGATCTGTATACCAATTCCTGGTTTGCTGTTCATACGGTTCAGTGTCGTGATTTTCTGCTGTGCATCACTTACAGTTGCTACATCAGAAAGCAGTACTCTGCTTCCCGCGCCATTATCCTTTAATACAATCTCAGATAATGGACTTACCTGTTTATAATCTCCATTAATAGTAATAGACAGGTTTTCTTTTTCACTCGATACATTACCTCCAGGTATAGAAACGCTGTTGGCGGCAACAATCTGAAAGACCTGTTTTGCAGAGAGGCCATACATTTGGAGTTTGGTATTGTCCAGAAGAATTTTAATTTCTCGGGGTTGTCCGCCAATAATATTAATTTGGCCTACTCCTTTAACACTGCTAAGTTTTGGTTTTATGTCCTTGTCAATTAAAAGGTAGAGATCCTTGGCAGAAATAGTACCTGTAGCAGAAATATTCAGGATTGCAAAATTATCAGTGCTAAGACGGTTAACTACCGGGTCAACAATGTCATCAGGCAGTGTTGATTTAATTTGGTTGATAGCTCTTTCAATATCCTGTTGTGCCTGCACATCTGATACTCCGGATTTTAGAGCGACCTGAATGGAAGATACATTCTGCAGGGAACTTGAAGTAACCTTGTCAATACCCTCGACTGTACTCACAGCTTCTTCAATAGGCTTGGAGATCTTGTTCTGGATTTCTTCTGGCGAGGCACCTGGAAGCACTGTTCTGATACTAATATTACCAGTTTCAAAACTTGGCAGAAGATTATAATTCAGATTGGTGTAACCTAAAATTCCAAATAAAATAAGTGCTGTAAATGCTGTAATGATAAGCAGGGGTCGCTTTATGGATAGTTCTGTTAATGTCATTAGTAATTTTATTTAATGATGTTTATAGTGCTGCCTTCTCTTAAATTGATCTGGCCGCTGGTGATAACACTTTCTCCTTGATCAAGACCTGAAAGAACTTCTACAAGGTCATTTTGAATAGTACCTGTTTTAATGATCTTGGTTTTAGCTTTTCCATTGTTCACGATAAAGACATAAGGCTCTTTGGAGTCATTTATTAATGATGACTTTGGGATTTGCAACGCCTCTTTTTTGGAAATGGTATTAAAGTTTACCTGCACATCAGTACCTCCTTTGAGTTTAAAATCTTTTTTACCGGTAATAAGAAGGTCTACTTGGTAATTATGACTGGCGTCGGATACGGTGCTTATAAAGTTAATTTTCCCATTGAAAGTCTGCTCTCCAAATAATGGAGATGAAATAATTGCAGACTCTCCAGTCTTAAGCTTGTAGCTCATCTGCTGGTCCACAAAGACGGTAGCCTTTACCGTAGCAGTGTTGCTGACAGTAGCAATAGGAATACCTGGATTAACAAATTCTCCTTGTTTGATCATATGAGCTGAAATAGTACCACTCAAGGGTGAAATGATGTTGGAGTTGCGGATCTGCTGCTGGATTAATTGGATCTGGAGGCTTGTATTTTCGAATTTATTTACGGCATTATCATAATCGTTCTTGGCAGTAAGCATATTTACTTCCAATCCTGCATTATTTTCATAAAGATCTTTAGCGCGCTTATAATCATCGTATTTTTTAGTCTTGTTGATGGCAGCCGAATTACGGTCTATCTGTGCATTTTTTAAATTAAGTTCCAGAATGCGTGTGTCAAGTCTTCCAATAATCTGTCCTTTGCTTATCTGCTTTCCAAGATCAAGGTCTAACATGACAATCATTCCGCTGGTCTGGGCGTATACCATTACCTGATCTGAGGGTTCTATCGAAGCAGGATACTGCTCTTTAACTTTCAAAGGCAAAAGGCTTGCTGTTACAACTGAGACGGCAACAGGAACATTGGTTCTGTCTACTGGTTTGCTGGACTCATTTATTTTCTTTTTATTACTGGCCAGGAGTATAATTATAGGTAAAATCACTAGTGTGAGCACAATGGCTGTTACAATTAATTTCTTTTTTCTTGGATTGGAATTTTTCATATGTTGTCTGTTTAATTCGGCTGTTGAAAATTTTATTTAAATAGCATTAGCGGATCTGACTCATAAAGTCTAAGAGAGATCCTCTTGATTTTTGATAGTCCATCTGGCTGATCATAAGATTATAAAGACTGCTGATGTAGTTACTCTGTGATTCTTTATAGGCCAGGTCATCATTAAGATAATCAGTAAGATTTGTTACACCCCTCTGGTATTGGTAATCGGTAACATCAAGCAGTTTTTTTGCCAGCAGCATATTGTCTTTATTGCTGAGGTATGAACTGTAGGCTGTTCCCATGGATGTTTTGGCATTATCATAGCGCAGGGTCAGGCTTTCTTTGTTGATAGTGAAATTGAGCTGCTCATTTTTAAGTTTTAATTTTTCTTCCTGCACTTCACTTTTTCTTTTGAAACCGCTGAAGATAGGTACGTTTAGTGAAAGGCCTACGTAAGAAAAAGCGCTCCAGTTGTTGAAGCTGTTAGAAAAGTCATCATTCAAAGCCTGTTGTCCAAATCGACCTACAGCGCTTAATGTAGGCAGATAAGAAGCCTGTTTGACTTTTAGGCTGTATTTTTGTAACTCTAAAGACTGCTCATTTATTTGTACCTCAGTTAGGTTATTAAGTATGAGATTGTCATTGAAACTTCCAATAGCCAGAAGTTCATAATTCATGGTAGGTACTATATTCAAGGATTCTCCCATCGGCATACCCATAGCATTTTTCAAAATATTAACAGCGAGAATTTCTTTGGTTTGGGAATCATCTATCTGGTAGTTGGTTGTGTTTAGGTTTACCCTTACTCTGTCTACGTCTTTTTCAAGTATAGTACCTTTTTCATGCTGGTAGTGGAGCACTTTTACCATCTGCTCATATTTCTCTTTGTTTGCTCTGAGTATTTGGAGTTTTTCCCTGTAAATCAAAACCTGATAATAAGCTGTACCAGTATTGTAAATCAATAGTTCCTGGTTCTGTTTCTGCTGTAAAAGGCTAATTTGAGTATAGGATTTATTTGCTTTTATTCCTGTGATTTTAGATTGGTCATAGAGAATCTGCTTCACATCTACAACAGCGTTTGTATTATACTTCGTGCCAAAAGTAATCTCTGACGGATTAGGCCCAAGTACCCCGGCAGGCAGCACACTGGTTTGCAGCTGAAGGTTGTTCTGAACTGTAGCAGTTCCCGAAATCTGGGGAAGATATTCCGAAAGGGTCTGCCAGGATTTTTCCTTAGCAATAGCTACATTATTTTGCTGTACAAAAAGCGAAGGGTTGTTCTTAAGTGTATAATCTATACACTGCTGTAATGTAAATTCTGTCTGTGAATGGACTTTAATTACCAGAAAGAAGATTAAAACTGTTTTTTTCATTATTGTTGTATTTCTCAAAGGAAGCATTAGACTATTCCTAGAATTTTGATGCAAATGAAGCCATAGAATATCGGCAGCGAAAATGATTTCTGCTGGAAACGGGCAAATTTTGTAATGAAGCGGGCGAAAATATTCTTTTGTAAAACATGCTGCAGTTCTAGATTTAGAAGGTTAAAACAGAAGAGACATAAAGAGATTTCAACGGTGCCCTTTTCAAAGTAGATTTTTACTGTTTTAACACCTATTTTGCCTGCTTTGAGCCTGATACTGAAACGGCTTAGATTATTATTATAAATTTGCAGTTATGAAAAGCTTTTCAAAGAGAATAAGTGTTGATAAAGAATGATTTAATGATAAATATTAAAAAATATGCAGAAGAAAAAGGTTAATTGGAAATTTGGAGTGTTTCTATCTATTTTAGTCTCATCAATCGCATTCTCCTTGTTTTTTATCAGATTAGAGAACATTAGATTCGATGATACGGTACGTGTGTTAGTATTTATGTTTTTATATTGCTTTACCTGCTGGGTACTCCACAGCTGGGTTTTAAACAGTAGGGAAGAAGTGAAATTTGGAAATAAGCAGAAGGCATATGCTGGAGTAAGCATTATACTTATTGGACTGCTTGTTTTTTCATTAGACCTTATATATAGCCTTTTTACAGATAAAATACTTTTATTCGGCCAGTTTTCCTATCATATGCAGGGAACAAAAAAATATGTTGGCATGGTGCTTAGAGCGGAACTGCTGAGCTGTTTTTGCTATTTTATTTTGTATTATACACATATTCTAAGTGAAAAACAGCAGCATGCCATAGAAATTTCCAAGCTTAAACAGGCACAGCTCGAGGCTAATCTCTCTTCTTTGAAAGAGCAGCTTAGCCCTCATTTTTTATTCAATACGCTAAGTACGCTAAGTACACTTACCCAGGAAGAAAATGTAAAGAATTATGTATCCGAGTTAGCCAATGTATACCGGTATGTTGTACTTTATGAGAAGAAAAATAAAGCTTCGTTAAGAGAAGAGCTTAAATTTATTGAATCCTATCTCTATATTTTAAAGACGCGCATGGAGGATGCGATTTTGATTTCTATTAATGTGGAGGAAAATCTGGAAAATACAATGCTGCCACCCTTGACATTACAGCTGCTTATTGAAAATGCAATCAAGCATAATATTGCTTCTAGATCAAAACCGCTGAAGATTGATATTTACAGTAAAGACAATAAATCTCTTATTGTTTCCAATAATTTTCAGCCTAAGTTGTCTGTACAGCATTCTATAGGAATTGGTCTTGACAATATTATGCGACGCTATCATTTATTATTCAACCGTGATATACATATAAAGAAAACAGATTCAGAATTCACCATAACACTCCCAATTATAAAAGAATGAAAATCCTTATTATAGAAGATGAAATAAAAACGGCAAAGGAACTAGAGAGAATTCTTCTTTCGTTAGACAGCTTTGATATTCAGATTGTAGGAATAATAGATTCTGTTGAGGAGAGTATTCTCTATCTTAGTGAAAATCCGCAGCCTGACCTTATATTCTCTGATATTCAGCTTGCTGATGGTATGTGTTTTGAAATTTTCAGCAACCTAACTGTTAAAAGTCCTATTATATTCTGTACTGCTTTTGATAGTTACATGATGGAAGCTTTTGATACCAATGCGGTAAGTTACATCTTAAAGCCTGTGTCTTCTCAAAAAATCGAAGCAGCATTGCAGAAATTCAGCCAGATGAAAGAAGTCTTTGAACCTGAAAAGGCTGCTAAAGATATCAGTAGACTTAGAATGCACCTTAAATTTCCTTATAAAACTGCATTGCTGGTAGAACAGAGAGAGAGAATTGTACCTTTAAAAGTAAGAGATATTGCTTTTTTTTACTTAGATGCTAAAAATATATTAAAGATTACCACACTAAACAACCAGCGTTATTTTATCACCTCAAGTCTTGATGAATTAGAAAGCAGTCTTGACCCTGAACAGTTTTATAGAGCGAACCGACAGTTTCTTATTAATAGGAATTCTATTGAATCGGTAGAACGTTACTTCTCAAGAAAACTGTTTGCTAAGTTAGTGGTTGAAGTTCCTGAATCTATTATAATCAGCAAAGCTAAAGCTAGCAACTTTCTGAGATGGCTCGAGGGTGGATTTGAATAAGGGGAAGTATTTAAATTACTGTAATAATAGTGATAAGTTAAAAGTAAATTAATGTGAAAATAAAAATATTATAGAAAAACTATTCTGTTTTTTTTAAAGCGGTCTAGTTTTTTGCCCGCAGATACCTATGATGCTGTCTGGGTAATTTCAATGCATTTAATTGTCTGGTATTTGGATCAGATCTTGGATTTAAATCTGTTTAACATATCAAGAAATTACAAAGGGTATTAATTATGTTTTTATTACTAAAACTTTGACGTACTAAAGTCAGGCAGAAGTAATTCAACGATTTTTCAAAGTTCCTTTATCTTTTAGGACTCCGGTTTAGTACTTAAAATTAAATTCTGATAGACATATTATTAAAATATTATTTTTTATTAGAGATATCTCTTTTTAAGCTACGAAATATTGGGATATCGTGTTTTTCAGAATCATTTGAGAGATTATTTATTAAAAAATAAAAAGATAAAGGTGGAAAGAAAGATAAGAAATCAAATAGAAAATATTAAATGCCAGAAAATTATAAATGCAGTTCATTTTTTTTTCAAACAGGATGATGTCTATACTGCTAAAGTTTGGAACATATCACAAGAGAATAGTACGACGATCTCTTTAATCAATTATTATTATGGAAATAAGAAGCTGATATTTAATGAAATTATAGTTTACAACACTAGAATATTTTTTAAAAAATTAGGTTCAGTTTTAAATGACAGAAAAACTAATACTGATCAGAAAATAGAGTTTGTTGTTTTGCAATATGTTGATTTAATATTACATAAACCTGATTTCGCCGTATTCATAATATATGAATTATTATCAGACTCAGTAAAAGAGGACATAATTTCTTTGAAGCAGGAGTTTATATTGAATTCTTATTTTATGGAGCAGATAAGTGAATTAAAAAAGTATAAGGCTAATAGCTCTATTCTGATACTGACCATCGTGAATCTAATTAGAATGATGCTGCTTCCATTAGTTTACAATGAAAATTCTGGATTACAGTTTTTCAAAATACTAATAGAAGAAAGAAAAAAGCTTCTGCCTTTGTGGATTTCGTCTAGTAAATATGATAATCAATAAAATAACAAATGCTAATTGTTAAATACATTATTTATTTATGGCTTTACCTCTGATAATAATTGCAGCAACAAATTTTTCTCCCAAAGCAAATAATGCTGTTGTTTACGCTGCTGAATTTGCAAAAGTGTTAGGAGCAAAGCTTATTCTTACTAATTCATTTTTCTTCTTAGAAGATGGGGCTCAATCATTAAAATCAGATGATTTAGCACAGAATGAATTAGTTAAAGCTACTGGGAGATTGGAGCATTTAGGAAAAGATCTTTCAAAGATCTTTAATATTGTAGTAGAATTCTTTTGTGATTATTCACTTTTAGAAGAACAGCTCTTTTTTTTAACTAAGGATATTAAAGTAGAATTTATTGTTATGTGGATGTCTGATCGTTCTTTTGATGAGGATTTAAAGGATGATTCGATGGTATCTTTTATAAAAAAAATAAAAATTCCAGTACTGTCAGTACCCGAAAGAGCTCGTTTTCGTAATGCGAAAAAAATACTTTTTGCATTTAATGATTTAAGTCTATCATCAGTTGAAAAACTTTTTTGGTTTACTCAAATTACAGATGATTTACAGGCTGAAATTGAGTTTTTTAGTATTGATGAAAAAGTTGAAGAATTGATTCAGGTCCAGGATAAATTAAATACTGCTGACCGAGATGGATTTCAACCGGTTAAGTTTGTTTATAAAAGTATCAAGGCGAGTACTTTGGTCAATGAAATAAAATTAGAGATTAAGACTTATAATGCGGATATTTTAATTTTGGTTCTCAAAAAGGATGGTTTTTGGGATTCGCTTGTCCATATTAGTAAAACTAAAAATATGGTTGCTGGTTTAGATATTCCATTATTGTATCTTCCTGATTTTTAAAGTAATTTATGGCAGTGTAAAAATTAATGACTAAATGATATCGTTATTAAAATTCAATTTTAACTAAATGTATTTTGAGCTTGAATAAATTAAAGAGATGAACTTTTTTAAATTACTTTATAGACCTTCTCCCGACATTGATTTGAGTTTGTTTGCTGGAAATTTAAAGATTTCTTTGCAATAATATATGAACTAGTTTTTAATACAATGCAGAAATAAATACTTTAATTAAATGGATTTAAACACGGCAGACTGGCAAAATTCAGGCATTTTTTCCATTATGAAAAAGTTACAGCAAAGACAATTTTATTGTCAGAGGTACAAACTTTTCTAAATCAACATTATAAAAGATTTATAATTGCATTTTGTGCAAATGTTGCAAGTTCCTGAATCTATTATAATCAGCAAAGCTAATGCTAGTAACTTTCTGAGATGGCTTAAGGGTGGATTTGAATGAGGCTAAATATTTTGTATTACAAGATGATGAAAATAGTAAAATCTTCTTTCAATATGGTAAGATATATTCAATATAGAGTGGTATTTATCGATTCTGAAAGGTTTCTGAAAATAGAAAATACTAAAACACCAAACAGCGTTAGATATATTGCGATTGTTTAATGAGCAATATACCTGACGATGTTGTTCCGTTTTAAAGCGCCCCGCAATTGGCTGACCCAAGGAAGATCAATTTCGGGGCGGAGGGGCATCAGTCTACCGCTATTGGTTCTAACCTGAAATTCTTCAGATTTAAAAAGAAACCCCGATTTGAAGTCATGCCTTCACGAAACAGCTTCCATAAAAGTGAAGCTCCCAAATTGGCAAGCGTGGAATTGATAAATAAATCCTGTTTTTGGAGCGCCTCTGCAAGAGAACAGCTCGGCTGATTGTTATTTCTTTCCACTTCGAGCAGTTCCTTAAATTCATCGGTAACCACCGGAAGATTGGATACAGTCCTGTAGAGATTTGAATTTGGCTGTTTGATTTCTCCAATTGTAGACAAAACCGCTTGTCCTGTATTTTGGGCATTGCCTAAATCCAACCAATACAGCGATTTGGTGCGTTCATAATTACCGTTTTCGATGTTATGTTGTAAGAAATGAGCAATATTAAAACGTGCTGATACGGTATCGACACAACTGATATACATATTCGCCCTGCCACGATTAGGCAGGGATTTCAGATTTTCGGTTGAGAACTGCTCGGTTACGGCTTTCCAATTTGTGCCGAAAAAGCGGTTGGTACGATTGATAAGTGCCACGGCTTTGGGCAGTCCTACTTCAGCATCTGCAAAAAGCTGTCTTCCCTGATTGGCAGAGGTTATCACATCATCATCAAATATATTGACCTGCAGTCCTGCATGACCCAAAGCGATAAGGCTGTGGTTCATTCTTGCGAGTTCAGTCAGCATCCTGCTTCCTGTTCCTCCTGCGCCGATAAGGTTTACCGTTATGGGATTGGATGGGTTTATCAGGTAATTATCTGTATAGTGCATGGGTTTGAGAGTGTTCATGATAATAGATTTTTAATTGTCAGACCATTTTTAAGTAAGGATTTCAGCGGAAATTCTTTTGCACTGCCTGCAAGTTTCTGCCAAAGCTGAACGATATTTCCTTTTACGGGACTTGCATCCCCGATTACGTGACTGAAATAACTGTTAAAGAAATACTGCTCCCACAGATGAATGAATTCCTCCAATAGGCAGTCTGCTTTTATGGTAACTGATACAGTACCCATGCAGACTTTTCCATCTTTATAGATATTAAAAAAAGGCGCATGATAAAGAACAGTCTGCTCATTTATTTGAGAATCGGTATACATTGCATATATGTACAGCGTATTTTTAGTGGCTTTCCATAACAATTGCGGTACGGATGCTTTCCCATTTGGAATACCTAAACTCTCTATGAAAAACAAATCAACTTTTTGGGCAGGTGTCTGCCAAATGGCATAACCGCCTTGTTCCGGATTCAGGTACAGCACCTTTTTTGGAAGCAGTCCTGACGGTTTTAAAAATCTGCGTGTGAGTTCTTCTGAAGTGTCAAGAGCGCCCGCAAGCTGAGTGCTTTCCTTAAGGCTTAAGGGATGGGCATTTATGGGACAGCCTTTTTTATCGATGTCATAGGCTTCTACATAAAGGGATTTTTCAGCGGAATTTTTCTGATAAACGACAAAGGTTTTTACAGGATTGTACAATGTACCGAATGTTTTGGTTATATCTTTCATGGCATATTATTTAAAAGGGTGCATACTTCATTTAGTAATGGAAAAAGCCTGTATTCAAAATCAAGCCCTTTATCGGTTAACTTGTTTTGGACATCGTATATTTGAAGTATTACAGGCTCTTCTATTTCGGAGCATTCGTTAAATTCATCATTAATTACCCTCTCGATACTTTCATAAAGTGCTCCATCGGTGTCTGCTATAAAGGAAATGTACTGTTCTGCCCTTATAATTCCCTGATCGTTTTCAAATTCCTGATTGGAAGTATTCTCAAAAATAGTACAGCCTGGATATTGCTGAAATAATAAAAAAGCTTTTTTAGCAACACTCAGACAGTCCTTTTCGAAAACCGTATTGGGATTGTAATTTTCTATACGTTTTTCAAAGATGTTCAAATGATAGGGATTATACATTTTGCGGTGCATCACATCTCCGTAGTAAGAAGCCGTGTTTAATTCTGCAACCATACTATTTCCACCTTTGTAATCTTCGTCCTCTAATTCATCAATTATCCATTCTTCCATACATTCATAGTGGTAAAACAGACAACTGCTGTCTTCCCTGTAATATGGAATCCCTGCAATATGGTAGAGATAGGTAAAAACAGACAGTAATAATTCTGCGGTTTGTTTTTGTTTCCTGTTTTGCAACAGCCTGTACAAGGGCAGTACAGGAATATAATACAAGGTGTTACCCGTATTATAGCAATGTTTAGTTGTCAGTTTTACTATTCCATCATTATCGATCAGTATTTTGAGTTCAATATCCTGCCCCGATTTATGAAACTGTTTCTGAATGTCAGCGTGTACCAACAGTATATTATATGGATAGGATTTGTTTGTTACATCTACTGTTTGAAAACCATACAGTCTAGAAAGGACGTCAAGCGAATCGAAAAAATCCTTTTCCGCCTCAAACTGCTCAGGTAATTTTTTTCCTTTTTCGAATAATGGCAGAAAGCAATGTTTTAGAAAACCATCGGCAGGAGTTCGAGCGGAGCGGAGCTGTTTGGGTTCTTTTTTACTTCCTGCGCATCGGGAAGCCTGTTTGTGTTTTCTGCGAATTCCCCTAACTGTCTGTATAGTCTGCATAACTTTTTGTTTTTAGGCAGTTGGATACTGCCTGTTATCATTTTTGTTTTCATGATTTATCCTTTTGTTCCTATCTGAGATACAAATTTGTACTGCACTACGTCGTCATTTATAACAGGTCCCTCTATGGATGCGGTGGTTAAAATCGGATAGGTCTGTGCATAAAAATTGAGTACCGCTTCGGGACTGAATGAGGGCGATGGGTCGGCGAGTTTAATTTCCTGCGCTTTATCCTTAAAAATAAAAATGCGCTCTAAGGTGGTGGCTGTTAACATGGCTCTTCGGTTTTAGGGTCATTAAAAAGGTCTATTGGGAATTTATCGGAAAGTTCCGCTTTACGAGCGTGTATGATGTCCTTATACTCAGGATACAGGTCAGCGGACGGCACTTTCATCCATGCTTCTTTAAATTTCCCTGCTGTTTCGAGTTCCTCTGCTTTTTTCATGGCTTGCTCATACTGTTTCTGCATTTCGGATTTCTCCTTATCCATTTTCAAAACATTATCTTTTTCCATTTGAGAACTCACTTTTGCCTGTTCTTTTTCTTTAAGAAACTGCTCCATGTTCGCAAAAAGCTGTGCGGTATCTTTCACAGGCTCTGTGATGGCTTCAAAAAATCCGTAATCAAGTTCTTCTGCCGTTCCTTTGAGCAGAATGGGCGGTACTTTTTTTCGGGCATCATCGCCAACGGCATCATTAAAAAACAATACCGACACGATAAGTTTGTCCGCCTGTTCTCTGGCTATATTTATTGTCCAATTCCCTGCAACCTGCAGGGCAAGAATGGATTTAAAAAAATTGGTTTCCATTGTTTTACTCTTTAGTTTGTCCTATCTCCAAATCACTAATTTTTATCAGTTTTTCATATATGTCCTGCCAATACGCCTGCCGTTTTTTGTCAACTCTTCAAAGAGTTTGTCGGTATGGGCAAAATTCCTGAAATAGTCTGCCTGCTCAATCGCTTGGACTAAATTTGTAACAGTAATGTTTTCTCCGTTTTTATCTTCTATTTGTATCATGATTGCAGTATTTAAAGGACAGGCATAGTCTGCCTGTCCCGATTGGTTAATTAAGAATTAAGGCATCTGACCCTTTATTGGCAAAATCCAAGCAAAGATTAAAAGCGGATTGGGTGCGAATCTGTCCTGTACCCCCCATCAAAAGAGAGGTTAATTTGGCTTCATTGTCTTTGTAATTTCTCTTATTCTGAAAATAACCTGTTACTGCATTGTATGCCCCAAAGACAGTACCTTGGGTAGTTTGCATAAGCTGTGTGGCATCACTCATCGCATATTCAAATGCACTGTCCACCATATTTGTAAAACAAGAGGAAAGTTCGTCCTCTCTGCCATCTTGTATGGTTTTGAGTACCTCTTTATTGGGGACAAGGGCGGACTGAATCAGTCTTTTTACTTCTTTGTCCGAGATTTGGATTTTTGTCCAATGGTTAAAAATGGATTCCATCTGCGCAGAGAGCATATCGGATATCCCCATTACTTTGTGCGCCTGTTCCAAACGCTGTTTTGCGTTGGAGGTATGACGAATACGCACGGTATTGGTTTTACTGTTCATAGCCGCATTAAGGGTATTGTTGCAAACGATGCGGATGGGTGTGAATGCTGCGGTTATGCTTCCGCTTCCGTCATGGGAAGTGGTTAAGAACAAATATTTTTCAATCAAATCATCTTTACCGACCCTTATATAATCAGGCAGTTTAGCGGTTATAAAAATGCGCTCCCCTTTTCCGAGTGCCCCTGCGGTTTCGTATAGAATACCGTCACCGCCTACAATACTGTCAAAAAAAGAAAAGGCATTCCTGTTTTGTACAATCTGATAGTCTTTACCAACCACACCGAGTACGGCATCATTATCGGTGCGCACCGTACTGTAGTAATTGGGAACTTCTATTTTATCGTGAATAATTTCATTACCTGAAATTATTTCGGCTGAACTTGGTGTAAAGATTTTTCGTTTTTCTACTTCATAATCCAAACCTGCGTGCGTTATTGCCTCTGCGCTTGTTGGGTAGTCAGAGATAATCTGCCCCAGATTGTGCCATGCTTTTTCCTTAGTGCTGAAAAAACTGTATTTTTCTGTCTGCTCGTTGTAATTTATATTGTGTGCCATGATGTTAAAATTTAAATGATTATGCTACTATTAAAAAGGTAGGTCTTCCGTTTTTTTTGATTTCTTGTTCTCTACAGCCGTATTTTCGGTAGTGTT
>DLGS01000182.1:13635-13915 GCA_002482815.1 Bacteroidetes bacterium UBA7688 | reverse complement strand
ATCGGTGAATGTCATTACCGGTACCATCAAGGCCAACTTCCCGGCACGTATTGCGTTTAAGGTGTCTGCAAAAGTGGATTCCCGCACCATTCTGGATAGTGGCGGAGCAGAGCAGCTGGTAGGTCGCGGAGATATGCTGATCAGTCACGGCAGCGAATTATTGCGTATCCAGTGCGCCTTTGTTGATACACCCGAAGTAGAAAAAATTGTAGAATTCATCGGCCAGCAACGTGGCTATCCATCAGCATTTGAGCTGCCGGAATATGAAGGCGAAGAAGGT
>DLGS01000182.1:0-13591 GCA_002482815.1 Bacteroidetes bacterium UBA7688 | reverse complement strand
CGGAAGCGGTAAAGTACTCGACATCGGCAACCGCGACGAATTGTTTGAAGAATGTGCACGTTTGATTGTGCAATCGCAAAGTGGCTCTACATCCAATCTTCAGCGCCGCCTGAACCTCGGCTATAACCGTGCGGGCAGAATAATGGACCAGATAGAAGCAGCAGGCATCGTAGGCCCGGCGGTAGGTAGCAAGCCCCGTGAAGTCTATGTTAAAACAGAGGCCGAACTGGAGACATATCTTTAAACTTGACGCATCTTTGCTTGTCAGAACAACTCACTCAATTAATACTCACTATATACAGAAACAGATGAAAAAACTAATCGGAATTTTTAGCCTCGGACTTTTATCAATCGTACAACCTGTAATGGCACAAACGGATGCCAAAGCAAAAGCTATACTGGACGCCGCTACCAAAAAAGTAAACAGCCTGAAGTCACTGAAAGCCAACTTCAGCCTGAACCTGAGCAGCGCTAACGGAAAAACAAAACAAAGCAAGAGTGGTACCTTTTATATGAAAGGAAGTAAATACCGCATCAGTATTTCCGGTCAGGAAATTATCTCTGATAATAAAACGGTATGGACTTATATCAAAGAGAGCAACGAAGTTCAAATCAATAATTACAACCCTAACGAACAAACGATTTCTCCGACCAAACTGATTACTAATTTCTACGACAAGGAATATAAATACAAGTACATAGGAACGAAAAAATCTGGCACCAAAAACTGTGATGCCATCGAACTGACACCGATCACAGCTGGTAAACAATTTTCAAAAGTAGAAATACTGGTAGACAAAGCCACCAGCACCATTGCAGGGGGAAGTATCACCGAAAAAAACGGCAACCATTATACCTATACCATCAGCAATTTTGCTGGCAATGCACCGGTTGATGATAAGCTTTTCAGCTTCGACCCAAAAGCCTACAAAGGTGTTGAAGTAGTAGACCTTCGGTAAGTTTAGTTTTATAGTTTAATTTTATAAAAGAGGAGCAACAGTTTTTGTTGCTCCTTTTCTATTTTTTCTTTCGTGACCAGATTTCCAAAAGCATTAATTCAATAGTATAACTCTGGAAAGATAAAGCAGACCGGACTGATCCGGTTTAGTTTATCAAGCTCCGCCTTGAATCACTATTTTACAAACTGTACATCCAATATTTCAAGCGTGTCATTATCACTTTGATGAACCACCTTATAAGTACCTGCAGGAATTTCTTTCCCTTTAATTGATGCCTTATTATTTTTAACTGTAAAAGTAAAGGGTGAACCGACACTATATTCGGTAAAACAAGCAACCGGTTTGCCATTTTTTAGAGCAGGTGTAAATCTGATACGAGCTGCCATTTTATCGATCATCCGGTCGATCTTATTTTGTACATCCTCAGGAAGTACTTTCTGTGCGACCCACTCTCCTGAACCCGGCACCTGAATATTTTTTCTGTTGCGCAATCCATCATATTTATAATACAGTACTTCTCCCTTTTCACCAGTTACAAAATGCATAATATCTATATCATATTCCCCCTCATTGAGCTGCCCGAACAATTCTTTATTTTGTTCAAATATCTCTTTAATGTGCTCAGTGATTGTTTTCTCTGAAGTAGGTTTTTTATCAACACTGTCCGTATTGAGTAATGTCTCATTATCCATCTTGATTGGATAAGGAACAATTTCGTAAGTAAAGGTGTCGGTTTTTCCGGTAACAGGATCGGTAGAAATCGATTTTTGTAGCGGATAAATTTTCAGTTCAAATTCTCTTCCCATAAAGCTCACTTTATTTCCTTTTTGTATCCGCTTGCTTTCTGAAAAAACAGTTTTTGAAAAACATAAAAGAGAAATACTGACAACTGGAATGGCAAGCAGCATTTTACAATTTGCCCATTTGGGTGATGTACGACTAAGCATAACAATTCTTTTTTTTAGTGGTGAATGAAAAAATGAATGAGAAAGATGTGGCGCTGGTTGTGCGATGGCCTGGTGTGCAAGAAAAGTGCCATATTCTGACAATGGTTGCTGTACAGACTTGTCTGCCTGAAACTCATGTACCATTATCAGCCTTTGCTGATAGATATAAGGCAAAGGGTTGAACCAGAATATAATTTTACAGAGCTCAGTAATAAAAAGGTCAATAGAGTGCCGTTGCATGTTGTGACGATTTTCGTGCGTTATGATCATCGATAATTCTACAGCTGAATAATGATTCATCTGCGCGATAAAAATGAAACCCAAGCAAGAAAAAGGACCATGTTGCTGCCCGGTTTCAATTACCTTAAGTCCGCGTACCGACAACTTAGTACCCTTATTGTATAATCGGCCTATTTTGACTATGCTGTGCAACAGAAATGTCGCACTAATAAGAACTCCGATAAGATATACCAGCATCAAAATATTGTTCCATTCCAAGCCATTTACAGGATGCGTCTCGGCCACGCTTGCTGTATCGATCAGATTATCCTTTGCAACCAAAGTGCCTCTTAATACTTTGCTTTGGAAGGCAGGAGCCGTTGCAGGATTATCGGCATTGATAGAAACAAAAGGAATAATCATACCAGCCAAAAGCGAACCTAAGAGGTAAAACCGGTTGTAACTGTGAAAAGTACTTCTGCGCAAAAACAAATCGAAGCAAACCAAAGACAGGAGCCAGATGGCCGAACAGTTGATAAGATAATGTAGCATAATTATTTATTTAAGTGCTCCCCTACAGGAATAGCAGTAGCAGAAAAATCATCCATTATAGTAGCCTTATGACCCACCACCTTAAGACGGATGGGCATCAGCAAGCCATCGACATAAATCACTGGTTGGCCGTTTTTCTGTGCAGGGTTAAATTCCAGTTGATCGATGAACTGGTCGAGATTGTTATCAAATTCCTTCTTTACATTTTGAGGACTTACCGGAGCGTAGCCTTTCTTCTGCTCATCCCATTTGAGATTGGTGATACCATCCCAATCGTAATAGAGCACTTCTCCATTCTTGCCCACTACGGTGTTGTTAACACTAATGCGATATTCACCATCCTCCAACTTTTCTAATAGCTCCTTATTTTTCACAAACACACCATAAACCAGGGTGTTGTTGGCTTTCTCTTTCAAGGTTGGTGTTTTTTCCACATTGCCTGAAAGCAATTGTTCACCATTCATTTTAACAGGAGATGGAAGTGCCTGAATGGAGATAGTATCCAATTTTCCTGTTTCGGGATTCTGTATTGTAAAAGTATCTGAAGGCGGGGTATACATCTCAAAAGTGTTGCCCTTGTAGGTGACTTTATTACCAAATACGAATCTTGAATTTTTATCGGAAACAACATTTTTTTTAGAACAACATACAAGAGCGATGGCCAATACAGGAATAGCAATCAGCATTTTACTTTTTGCCATGGCAGGAGATTTACGGGTAAGCATAAGGATTCTTTTTTTAAGGGGTGAATGAAGGAATGAGTGTGAAAGGCCTGGTGAGTTTTGTACAAAAGATTGCGCGACCAAAAAGCTGCTATACTTGACCAAAGGCTGTTGCACCGCCATGTCCGCCTGAAATTCGTGCACCATCAGCAATCGCTGTTTGCAGATATAAGGCAAGGGATGAAACCAGAAAATTGTCTTACACAATTCTGCAAAAAGCAAATCGAAAGAATGCAGGTATTTGATATGTCGGTTTTCGTGTGCGAGTATCATCGCCAACTGATCGGGAGAATAATAATTTGCAGCCGAAATAAATATCAGCCCGAAGAAAGAAAAAGGACCGTGCGTCTGTTGTGTCTCGATGACAGAAAAACCATCAATAGTCACTTTATTGCCCTGACGGAATAAACGAAATGTTTTAATGGCGCTGTGTAACAGCAATATAAAACTGATGAGTACACCCAATAGGTAAATGGCTTGCAAAACCATTAACCAATCAATTCCCTGTGGTATGTTGTTTTGCACAGCATTTGCCGAATGAATCAGATTTTCTTTTGCGCTCAATGCCACATGCACCACATTATTTCGAAATGCAGGTTCGTTTAAATTGTTTTCCCACTGCAAGGAAAACAAAGGAATTATTATGCCGGCCAGCATTGCGCCCAGCAAATACACTCTGTTATAACTGTGAAATGTACTTCTGCGCAAAAACACATCGAAGCAAATCAAAGAAAGTAACCATATAGCTGAGCAATTGACGAGATAATGTAGCACGATGTGGCGGTAATTGGTTATTTCTTAAAGCTGACTTGATGGTTTTTGACAACGACAGTAAACGGCTCCAAATCATACATACTGCACACTATGGGTTTTCCCTCTTTTATTGCAGGGTGGAACTCTAATTTTTCTACAAATCTTTCGAAGCGAGTGTCGAATTCTTCTTTTATATTTTGTGGATTTGTTGGAAGGTATTTACCATTCTCCCACTTGGTATTTTCAATTCCATCCCATTTAAAGTATAATATCTCACCCTCTTTTCCCACTACTAATTGCCTTACACTAATTCGGTATTCGCCATCTTCCAGTTTTTCAAGCAATGCTCTATTTTGCCCCGAAGCGCCAGCCATTAAGCGATTATCTGGCGTCCCTTTTAATACAGGAATTTCCTCTACATCGTCTGCTGTTAGTAATTGTATGTTATTCATTTTAATAGGGGCAGGTTCGATTTTCATTACTTTCATTTCCATCTTGCCTGTCATTGGATTTTCAATATAAACAGTGTCTCCGGGCGGAGCATACAGTTCAAACGTATTGCCTTTATAGGTTACTTTGTTTCCGTCTATTGCTTGTTTGTTATCCGAAAAAGCGTCTTTTGAAAAACACATTATTGCAATGCCTACTACCGGGATAATGAGCAGACTTTTACTTTTCGACCAAGTCGATGATTTGCGTGTAAGCATAAGGATTCTGTTTTTGAGGGGTGAATAAAAAAATGAGTGTGCCATCTGCGGTGTAGGGGTAAAGGTGTTTTGTTCTAATAGGAAGTTGCCATACTCGGCCAATGGTTTTGCAACGGCTTTGTCTGCCTGATATTCGTGTACCATTCGTAGGCGTTGCAGATACAAATAAATCAATGGCTGAAACCAAAAAGCAATTTTGCACAATTGCATCAACAGCAAGTCCAGGCCGTGCCACAAGGTGTTGTGGCGTTTTTCGTGCGCCAATATCATTGTTAATTGCTCATCACTGTAGGTTTTTGAGTTGCACATAAATATGAATCCGAAAAATGAAAATGGGCTATGGTTTTGTTTGGTTTCTACTAACCAAAGTCCTTCTATTGTTGTTTTGCTGCCGTGCCAGTACAAGCGAAATGTTTTAATAATATCGGCCAGCAAAAGAGAAAAGGTGAACAAAACGCCAAGTAAATAAATCGCCCATACCCAGATTTCCCAATTGATGCTTTGGCTGCTGTTGATTTGTGCTGCCGACACAATATTGCTTTTGATCGCAAATGTTTTTTCGAGTCCATATACTTCTTTTGTCTGTTGCGAGAAGTTTGCTTTTTGTACAAAAGAAAATAGCGGAATAAACATACCTGCAAGCAAAGTGCCAATGAGGTAAATTCTATTATAGCTGTGTAAGATACTTCTGCGTAAAAACACATCGAAGCAAAACAAAGACATGAGCCATATGGCTGAGCAGTTAATGAGATAGTGTAGCATAACTATTTGGTTTTATTGTCTTCGATAATTTTCATGATTTCGCCGAGTTCTTTCAGATTAATATCTTTATTCTTCACCAGGAAACTAACCAGCTGCCGGGGCGAGCCTCCGAAATATTTTTCCATCAGACTTTGTACACCATTGTCAGCATACTCTTCTTTGGTCACAATAGGAAAGTACTCAAAGGTTTTGCCGTAAGCTTTGTGATCGACAAAGCCTTTCTTCTCTAAAATGCGCACAACAGAAGAAATGGTACTGTGTGGTACATCGGGTGTGCCAAGCTCATTCATAATGTCGCGCACCAGGCCTTTTTCGATTTTCCAGATGGCCTGCATCACTTCTTCTTCCGCTTTTGTCAATTGCTGTAACGTTTCTTTTCGTTTCATAACGTAAAAATACGTTACAAAACGTAAAAACCAAATATTTTGACCATTATTTTATAAAAATGTTGGTTCTTATCATTTATTCAGGAGCTGAGCGGACTATTTTGACCAAGAACAAATTGTCGCTTTACCTTTCTTTTATTACCTTTGCCCGACCTCTAAAAGTTTGGTAGTTCTCTCCCTTTGCTCATCGGTCGCCAGACATTTTATAATACCAACAATATGACAAAATATATCTTCGTAACCGGTGGTGTGACTTCCTCACTGGGTAAAGGAATCATTGCGGCTTCTCTTGCAAAACTGTTGCAGGCAAGAGGTTATACTGCTACCATTCAGAAATTTGATCCATACATTAACGTAGACCCCGGAACGTTGAATCCTTATGAACATGGTGAATGCTATGTGACAGAAGATGGTGCAGAAACTGATCTTGACCTTGGGCATTACGAGCGTTTTTTGAACACACACACCTCTCAGGCAAACAATGTAACAACAGGCCGTATCTATCAATATGTAATTAATAAAGAGCGTGAGGGTGCATATCTGGGTCGTACCGTTCAGGTTATTCCTCATATTACAGACGAGATCAAACGCAGAATGACTTTGTTGGGTAAAGACAAGAAGTTTGATTTTGTAATTACAGAATTGGGTGGAACTGTTGGAGATATTGAATCACTACCCTACATTGAAGCGGTTCGTCAATTGAAATGGGACCTTGGCGAGAAAAATGCTATTGTTGTTCACCTTACTTTAATTCCTTATCTGGCTGCAGCCAAAGAGCTTAAAACAAAACCAACGCAACACTCTGTTAAGCTGATGAGTGAAAACGGTATTAATCCGGATATCCTGGTTTGCCGTACCGAAAAGCCATTATATAAAGACCTGAAGCGTAAAATTGCTCAATTCTGCAACGTTACAGAAGATGCAGTAATCGAAGCTATGGATGCGGATACTATTTATAGCGTTCCACTGGAAATGATGAGCGAAAAGCTGGATGTTATATGCCTGAATAAGTTGGGTATGCCTTTGGGTGATGAGCCGCAATTGTTGCGCTGGAAAGAATTTCTGAATAAACTTCGTTACCCGAAATCAAAGATTACAATTGGCCTGATTGGTAAATATGTGGAGTTGCAGGATGCTTACAAATCTATTCTGGAGGCACTAATTCATGCAGGAGCCATAAATGAATGTAAAGTTGAAGTGCGCAATATCCACTCAGAATACCTTACACCGGAAAATGTGCTGGAAAAACTGCACAATATTGACGCCGTTTTGGTAGCGCCGGGCTTTGGCAACAGAGGTATTGAAGGTAAAATTGATGCCATCCGTTACGTTAGAGAGAATAAAATTCCTTTCTTTGGCATATGCCTGGGTATGCAAATGGCTTGTGTGGAATTTGCAAGGAATGTACTGGGATTGAAACAAGCCCATTCGACAGAAATGAATGCAGAAACATCAGATGCTGTTATCAGTATGATGGAAGACCAGAAGAAAATCGTAAATATGGGTGGAACAATGCGCCTCGGTGCATACGATTGCGTGTTGAATAGTGACAGCCTGAGTGCAGCTGCATATGGCAGAACGCATATTTCGGAGCGCCACCGCCACCGTTATGAATTTAATAATGATTACCTGGAACAGTTTGAAAAAGCCGGTATGATTCCTGTTGGAAAAAATATGGAAACAGGTTTGGTAGAAGTTATGGAAATCCCGGCACACCCATTTTATATCGCCACACAGTATCATCCTGAATATAAAAGTACCGTAGAAAACCCTCACCCCTTGTTTGTATCCTTTGTGAAAGCAGCGAAAGATGCACAGGAAGTGAAGAAGAATAATACAAAGGATATAGAACTGGAACAGACGGTTTAAATTACCCTTAACAAACTGTTGTCACTTAATAATTATCTTTGGCACGAAATTTGGATTGAATCATTAACTAAACTTAAAATTAAGAATTATGACAAGTACATTACGCAAACTGGCCTTGAGCGCCTTCCTTTCAGTATCAGCAATCGCAGCTGTAACAATGACTTCTTGCAACAAAGACGAACCAAAAGTTTGTTCTACAGGTTATTTCGGATCAAATTGTGACAGTACATTTTCTGACCTATATTTAGGAACCTATTCAGTTAGTGAAACAAAAGATGGCGCTGCAAATCCTCCGACATTTTCTAATACAATTACGCGTTCCTCTTCTACACCTGCAACAATGATTACAATTAGCAATTTTGGCAATTCAGGTGTTGCGATTTCAGCAACTGTAGATAAAGCAGGTAATATTACTGTACCTATTACTAATATTACTGCGACCAAAACTGCTTCTGGTTCTGGCGTTTTGAGCGGCAAAAATATTACACTTACTTACACTATCAGCGGTTCATCTACTATCTATGTAGATAATATGACACGTCTATAGTTGTTACTTTGAGCATAAAAAAAGGTGGAAATATATTTCCACCTTTTTTTATTATTACTGAATTAAAAACTGATTAAATAAAAAAAGGTTGGCGAATAGCCAACCCTTTTTTTTATTTAAATAGCACTATTAGTCCCATTTAGATTTAGAATCAGTTTTATCGTCAGTTTTCTTTTTTTCTTCTTTAGGTTGGTCATCCCATTTAGATTTCGAATTTGGTTCTGCTTTAGGCGTTACCGAAGGCGCTTTTGTTGTGGTTGTTTTTTTACCGGTAGAAGTTGAAGATTTTGCAGCAGCTTTTGTAGCATTAGCTACAGAATCCATTTTCATCACTTCAGCCATAGAATCAGCAGAAGCCTGGGCAGCAGCTAAAACCACAGAATCGCTTTGTGCTTTCAATACAGCAGCAATAGAATCAGCTTTTACAGCAGCAATGGAGTCAACATTAACTGTTTCAGCAGGTGTAGTGTCACCTCCGCAAGATGCAAGTGTCAAAAGACCACCGGCAGCGAATAATAGAAAGTACTTTTTCATCGATTTTAAATTTTAGCAAAAATAATTTAGTTCTCTATATAAAATGCAAAGCTTATTCCAAAATCGCAGCTAATATCCTACTTCTTTGTTAAAATGAAAATTCTCTTGAACTTTACCGAAAACAAATAGCATTCTGCTAAAAACAATTTGCACATTTGCATAGTACACCAATGATTTTACATTCACGGAAATGTTGCATACCTCTACTCTTATTTCTGTCTGCAAAGTGCAGTTAACAGGATCTGCTGAAGACTCTGTTTTAGAAAACATTGTTATTGATACCCGGCAGCTTGGAACGCTGAAATCTGTTCTTTTTGTGGCCATCAAGACAAAAAGAAGCGATGGACATAAATTTATTCAAACTGCCTACGATAATGGTGTGCGTTGCTTTTTAGTATCGGAAGATATTCCTGCAAAAGCATTTGCAGGGGCGTCCTTTTTAAAAGTGCCTGATACCGTTCTGGCATTGCAGCAAATAGCTTCTTATATAAGGCAGCAAAATCATATTCCTGTGATTGGCATCACCGGCAGCAATGGAAAAACGATTATTAAAGAATGGCTTTATCAACTATTACACAGAAATTATAATATTGTCCGCAGTCCTAAAAGCTACAATTCTCAAATTGGCGTGCCATTGTCTGTATGGCAAATGAACGATGAGCATACTTTAGGGATTTTCGAAGCAGGCATTTCGGAGCCCGGAGAAATGGAGCAGCTGGAGAAAATCATTCAACCTGCTATCGGTATTTTCACCAATATCGGAGAAGCGCATAATCAGGGTTTCCTGAATAGCCGTCAAAAAATAAATGAGAAATTACAACTATTCAAAAAGGCTGAATTGCTGATTTATTGTCATGATTACCTGGAATTGAATGAAGGAATTGCTCTATTTGCACAAAGTCTGAAAATCAATACCAATCATCAGCTTCAGCTATTTTCGTGGTCGTATAAACACGAAGCTACCCTTCGGATATTAGCTGTGGAAAAAGAAAACGGGCGTTCAAAAATTACTGCTTTTTTTAAAGGGAATTCAATTTCCATACTAATACCATTTACCGATTCTGCCTCTATTGAAAATGCAATAAATTGCTGGTGTCTCCTTTTACACCTCAATATTGATGAACAACAAATCCAGGAGGGAATGGCTGCATTAAGGCCCATCGCCATGAGACTTGAACTACGGCAGGGTGAAAATAATTGTATCATCATAAACGACTCCTATAATTCCGACCTCACCTCGCTACACATCGCTTTAGATTTATTGGACCAACAAAAGCAGCAACACTCCAAGACGGTTATCCTGAGCGATATGCAGCAGACAGGAAGAGCTGACCTGGCTTTGTACACTGAACTGGCTTCTGTATTAAAAGAAAGGAACATTAACCGTTTCATTGGCATCGGAGATGCACTGGGTCATTTTAAATATCTTTTTGAAGAAAATAAAAATTTAGAAACACATTTCTTTCCGGATACAGTAAGTCTCCTTCAAAATATCTATGACTTGAATTTTGATAATGAAGCCATCCTGTTAAAAGGTGCACGAAGCTTTGCTTTTGAAAAAGTCAGCCTGTTACTGGAACAAAAAATTCATCAAACTGTAATGACGGTAAACCTTACCGCCATGCTGAACAATCTTGATGCTTTCCGACGGAGATTGAAACCGGGAGTAAAAACAATGGCCATGGTAAAAGCCTCTTCCTACGGCAGCGGTGGTTTTGAAATAGCAAATGCCTTGCAGGAAGCCAAAGCAGACTATCTGACAGTTGCTTACGTTGATGAAGGGGTATCATTAAGGAAGACACAGATTGAATTGCCAATAATGGTGATGAGCCCTTCCACCAATTCTTTTGACAGAATGATTATCTGGAAGCTGGAACCGGAACTGTTCAATATCCGTTCTTTGAAACAGTTTATAGAAGTGGCAAAAAATATCGGCGTTGAAAATTATCCTGTGCATATCAAACTGGATACAGGAATGCACCGTTTAGGTTTTATGCCGAATGAAATTCCTGAATTATTGTCGCTTGTTAAGCATGAACCTACAATCCGCATAGCCAGTATTTTCAGTCATCTTGCTGCTTCAGACGACGCATTCCATAAAGAATTTACCCTTCAACAAGGTCAACTATTTATTCAAATGAGTCAATCCATTATTGAAGCATTAGCATACAAACCTCTCTTGCACTTATGCAATACTGCAGGGATTGTTCAATATCCGGAATTTCATTTTGATATGGTCAGGCTTGGCCTTGGATTATACGGAATAGATGCCAGTGGAGGACTGGAAAATCAACTGCAGCAAATCAGCAGTTTGCGTACGACTATAGCTCAGATAAAAAACATCCCGGCAGGTGAAACTATTGGATATAGCAGAAGAGGAATCGCAAACAGAGACATGCGAACAGCAACAATTTGCATTGGATATGCGGATGGTTATCCACGATCATTGACCAAAAGCGATGCTTATGTCATCATTAATAACAAACCGGCCAGAATAATTGGATCAATTGCGATGGATATGTGTATGGTTGATATTACCGATATTGACGGTGTAAATGAAGGAGATGAGGTTATTATCTTTGGTGATGCCTTACCGATTCAACAGGTAGCTGGATGGGCAGGGACAATAGCATATGAAATAATGACTGGTATCTCTCAGCGGGTTAAAAGGGTTTATGTGAACGAATCCTAAACTTTTACTGAATAAACAGGATACAGCACATAATAATAATAACTAAGAAAATAATCCCGAATGCCGCATAAGGAACAAGTTTGTTTTGCTTTTCCCGCTTTAGCCTGAGATTAGTTTCTGCCCGAATCATTTTATAAGAATCAGAATGCTCATCAGGATGCAGCAGTTCGAGTTGACGTGCTATTTCAGCAAATGAACGGATTGCTAAAATTCCTTTTGAAGCCTGAATAATATTGAAGGTGATCAGATCATTATTATCTGCATCATTTGCCCTCAAAAGCAAAGCCATATTTTCTTTATTCAATATACCCAGTATAAAATCAGTAAGCGCATCATAATTAATTGACCGTTGATTCATGGAGTTAATATAGCGTAGCAAATCCTTCGATTGCTTTACTATTTGCTCAGACGAAACAATATGGTCTTTATTAAATGCCGTGTACTGCCCGGCGTGCTTTAACTCATTATCATAAGTCTTTCTTCTGGCAGGATTTGACAGAATTTCGTAGGCTGTTTGTATTTCCTGGAAGAGCCTGGTAGCACGCTCGTCATTATTATTTTTATCCGGATGATAATGCCTGGCAAGACGACGATAGGCTTGCTTAATTTCAGCAGCGGATGCCAGTACAGGCAACTCTAAAATTTTATAATGATCCTTTACAGCCATATATGATACAAAACTAAAAAAGAAAGGCTGCTTCAAAAAATGAAACAGCCTTTAAATATAATTTGTTTTGAAACTAGGATTCTTTTTCTACCTGACCGTAGTTTAATTCTACGGGTTGAGCACGTCCAAAGATTTTTACCGTTACTTTCAATTTTTTCTTTTCGTCGTTTACTTCTTCTACAGTACCATTGAAATCATTGAATGGACCATCGATAATTTTCACTGTTTCACCAACAATGAACGGATCTGCATAGCTGATACCAGCTTCAGAAACTTCATCCATTTTACCGAACATTTTGTTCACTTCATTTTTGCGCAATGAAGTTGGATTGTCTTTCCCTAAGAAGTGAATAACACCATTCAAAGATTTAATCGTCTGAACAATTTCGTCATTCAATTTTCCGTCAGCAGCTTCAATCATCAAATAACCCGGGAAAAGGATTTTTTCACGCAAAGCCTTCTTACCACCAACTACTTTAAAGATTTTTTCAACCGGACAAAGAACCTGCAGTACTATTTTACCCCAGCCACTCAATCTGATTTCCTTATCAATATGTTCTTTCAGTTTCTTCTCTTTACCACTTACTACGCGTAGCACGTACCATTTGGTATCCTGATTGACTACAATTTCTTCACTCATCTCTGAAAAGGTATTATTTAGTTGCCTAGTAGGTTATAAATCAAAGTGATTACTTTCTCAGATGCAACGTTCATGCCCAACATAATAAGGGTTGTGATGGCAAGTGCAACCAAAACGATTACAGTAGTTTGCTGCAATTCATCCCAGGTTGGCCAGGTTACTTTATGTACCATTTCGTCGTAGGCTTCCTGGATATAGCTACCAAATTTGCTCATAAAAATATTTTTTGTTTTGTAAAGCTAATAAAAAAGCTCATTAAAAACTTTTTGCACGGGCACTAGGATTCGAACCCAGATCAAAGGTTTTGGAGACCCGTATGCTACCATTGCACCATGCCCGTGTGTAATTTAAAGTAATTAGCTAATTAGCAAAGGCTAATTAGCTAATTACAATGTATTCTTACTAAATGATAATCAAATTAATTACTTGATGATTTCTGTAACCTGACCAGCACCTACTGTACGTCCACCTTCGCGGATTGCGAATTTAAGACCTTTGTCCATCGCGATAGGCGCGATCAAAACAACGTGCAAGTTAACATTATCACCAGGCATTACCATTTCAACACCTTCTGGTAGCATACATTCGCCTGTAACGTCTGTAGTACGGAAGTAGAATTGAGGACGGTATTTGTT
>DLGS01000119.1 GCA_002482815.1 Bacteroidetes bacterium UBA7688 | reverse complement strand
ACATCACCATCTTTACCTTCGTTGGCCGAGCAGTGCATAGACAATACTTTGTGGTCGTGTGGCAAAACAAAGTTCAACACGCCGAAAATACCTTTTTTCATTTCGCCGGTGTAAGCAGAACCGCCAATCAAAATGACTTTGCGGGTAAAGTTTACAATCGTGAAATTTGCCTGACGTGTACCGTCGATAGCAGGGTCAGCCTGAAAACTTGGAGCCTGAATAATATGCCAGTCTGGAGTTTGGATATTAATTTCGTCTGCAGTCGGACGCAGGAAAAGGTCGTTGCAGAAAAGGTTTGCCCATGGAGTTTCGTTGATCACACGAACATTCAGGCGATATTTTGGATCAGCACAAGCATAGGAGTCACGTACCCAAACTTCTTTCCCTTCAAGATGTTTGCACACGCGGTCGTACAATTTGTCGAACGCATCCGGAGCAAAAGGAATATTTACATCACCCCAATCAACTGAATCTTCAGTGATGGCATCCTTCACAGTAAATTTGTCTTTAGGAGAACGGCCTGTAAATTTGCCGGTGCTTACGCACAAAGCGCCAGTGTCGTTCAGTTCGCCCTGGCCGAGCTCAATCGTTTTATTTGTCAGCTCTTCATTCGAAAGATTCCAATTAGCTGTCGCTACATTCAACCCTATGTCAGCGAGATTAGCTGAGGGGTTCTTCTTTCCATTTTCCTGCATAAAATTTTTAGATTTTGAATTTGGGAAACGAAGGTACGGTGCAGAATTAATAATTTGATATTTTATCGATTAAATTTTGTACCCTTTTGTGGATAAAAGAGTGCAGACATTAAAAATAAAATGATGTGCGCAATGTATAAAAACCAACCTCGCTACCTAAATAATTATTCAACCCTAAAGATGCTTTAATTCCAGGTTCAATGCTCAATGCTTTTCCGTGTTTTAATGGTAAATTTACACCTACCGAAAGTGGAATCATAAGATTATATTCATCTCCCCAACCTGAATATTCTTTTTGCGTGATGGTACCATCGTAACTTTTGTTCGCCGATTTTTGGGAATTATAGAATTTGACATTCAATTCTGCACCGGCACCAATAAAGAAAGGACTTTTAAAAGGAGAATACTGAATCATTAAGGGAATGTCGAGAATTAGAGATCTGTTATTACAATACAAGACTTCCTGATAAAATAAAAAACAATTCAAGCCTTCAGACGGTGGTGTATAGCCAGGATGTGTAGTGTCAATTATCATTACCCCGAATCCATTGTATCGTTTATAGGTAAGACCTGCACCTGCCCAGAGAGCCACATGGCGGGAAAATATATGTTTTCCAGAAAAACCCAATGTGTACATTTTTTTTATTCCATAATCATAAGCTGCATAAGATTCTCCCAGAAACCCATCGTTGGGTTGATAATGACTGATTTGCCCATAAATGCCGAATTGCGTTTTCTTATACTTTTCTGACAAAATGATTTGAGAAGCACAAATATGAGTGCCTAACAATAATAGTATTGCTGTTAAGAATTGCTTTTTCATAATAGATTTATTTAGAAGGGGTTTACTGAACAAAATACCAATTCAACCTCAATCCGGGTGTCAGTACACTACAATCCGTTGCCGGCGTAAAACCACTTAAAGACTTATAATATTTTAGGTTTGCCTCTAATGAAAAACTATTACCGCGAATTGCACTAAAATTCCAACCACCCCCAGCCACGAACTGCACATCCACAGAAGCAGAACCATAGTTACTCTTTTCTTTTCTTATTTCATTGGTAGAAGACTCTCGGTAAAAACCAGTCACAACATTATCAATCGTCTTAAAAAACTCAACCCCACCGGAAACAAAAAATTTTTGTTTGCTGATATTGGCCTGTATACTGACAGGTAACCTAAGCGAAGTTTCAGTTCTTTTGTCACCCAGGAATTCGTAAGGAGACGGGGCGAAATCGTTGTAATATTTACCATCCCAATCACGCGTTTTAAAACCATAACTAGCAACAGACACACCCAGCCCAGCTGAAAGACGAAATGTTTTTGAGAGTTGATACCTAAAAGCCAGGCCGCTTGAAAAATCTACAATATTGGGATTACCCCAGTCATCATATTTGGAAAATTCCTTTTGTGCTTCTGCCAATATCCCTAGTTGCAATTTTCGGGTTATTGGCGTTGAGACTTCCTGGGCGCTGGTCAAAAAGCTGGTAATGGTAAGAGCCGAAACCAGGAGGCAAGCTTTACCATTAAAATTCTTTAGTGTTTTCATGACTAAATTATTTAGGGGTGAGTGAATAAGGCAGTGTAATATTAAGATTTATTATTTAAATGAAAATATTTTTAATCACCCCATACAATCAACTATTTCACCACTAATGTTGTGTATGAAATTAAAATATCGGTTCCATCATTCCATCTTACGGATATTTGAGTAATTTACATTCTTAAAAAGCGGTTCAAAGCTGTTTTTAATAATCATAAGCGGAAAGAAATATGCCTCAAAATCCACTGCAACAAAAAAGAAAATCCGGACAGTTCTTAACGGTGCTAACTATGTTTTGTTTTCTTTTTTCTACTAATACACAAGCTCAAACTTATCTGGAAACCTATGGCCAAAACCGCCTTCAGTTTCGCAAATTCGACTGGAAAGTATTCGAAACCAATCACTTCCGCATTTACCACTACGACCGTTCCGGCAAAGACCTGGCGCGCTATGTAGCCGAGCAGGCCGAAAACGACATTGCAGCTGCAGAGAAAAAATCGGGCGGTAAATTCAGTGACAAATTCAACATTATTGTTTACAATTCTTACGACGAATATCGCCAAACCAATATAGGACGACAAAACGATGCTACGCAAATGAGAGCCTCGAACAGCGGAAGCGTAGATATAGCAGACGACAAATTGGTCGTATATTTCACCGGTGTTCATACTGACCTGCGTATGCAAATCCGGAATGGCATTTCTGAAGTCCTTTTACGCAAAAAAGTGCAGGGAGGAAGCGCCCAATCTGTTGTATACAATTCAGCCAAAAACAATATTCCTGCCTGGGTTCAGGATGGTTTTATTGCCTACGCTGCAGATGGCTGGAATGAAGAAACTGACAAAGCATGGAAAGGTCTGCTGGAAAGATCTCCAAAGAAAAAATTTTATGACTTTACCGAAATAAATGGTCCGCTTGCCGGTCATGCTTTCTGGAAATATGTAGCAGAAAGATATGGCAAAAAGGAGGGCAAAGATTTGCTGAACGCTATGAAAAGCAAAGGCAATATGAATAAAGCTTTGAAAAGCAGGTATAAAATGAATGTTGTAAAATTCTTCGATTCATGCCTTGCATTTTACAAAGATGCTTTTGCCCGTGATGCCGCAGACAAAGAGGTTCGGGATATTAAAACCGCAGTTGTAAAAATAAAAGTTCCTGTTGACAACAGTATTATTCGCGACATCAGGGTGTCTCCGCGTGGTGCCGATGTGGCTTATGTAAAATGGAAAAACGGCGAATTTAAAGTTTGCCTGAAACACAATGTGGGCGAGCAGCAGGAGTCGGTTATCCTTGAAGGTGGTGAAAAAAACTATAACGAACCTGCAGATCCGAACTATCCCCTGATGGCGTGGAGCAATACGGGTTATAAACTAGCCATTTTGTACAAAAAAGGTTTTGGCATGCGCCTGCGTATCTATGACGCTACTAAAGGAAGAATTTTTACTTACGTTGTACCCAACAATCGTTTTGACCGTGCATTAGGTATGGCTATTGATGAAGATAATAATGGCATTGTATTTTCCGCCATCCGTAAAAGCCAGACTGACCTTTATTTTTTTACCATCAAAGGGTCAAAAATGCGTAATCTGACCAACGACCGCTGGGATGATGTACAACCTTCATTTGTCACCGGAGGCCGGAAAAGAGGAATTGTGTTTTTGTCAAACCGCCCGAAAGCGAATATGAATGTGCCAACGGAAGTAAATGAATTGCCTACCGGTCCGATGAATGTTTTCTTCTACGATACCAAGACCAAAAGTCCTGCATTATTACGTTGCTCTGATGCGGATAAAAATACCATTATCACACAGCCAATTCAATACGGAACAGACAATTTTGCTTATATAACAAATGCTAAAGGTGTAAAGAATAAGTATGTTGTCGTTTTTGGCCGCAACCAATACAACCAGGATTCTGCTTATTGGGTTCCTGCCACTAACCTTGCTCATAGCCTTACCAGTCATCAATATAATCCGGCCGGCAATCTCATAGCTGATGTTATTCAACAAGATGGATATTATTGTGCTTATGTAAATCCGATTACCATACCAGGAACGGATGCACCTGTACCACAAGTAAACAAAGCCATACTGGTAGAAGAAGAATCTGAGAAGATCGGAATGACTCCTGAAGACCCGAAACCAGTAAAAGTTCGAAAAAAACGTTCATCATCCAGTAACAATCCTCAAAGTGGTAACGTGCAACTTTCTGATGGCAATACATTTCAGTCTGAATTTGATAATAAAGTCGCACCAATTACTGTTGATTCTTCAAATAGCTTAGTGGAAGAAAGTAATCCGGAAGATGAGGTAATCGCTGTTCCGGCTGCAGACAGCACCTACATGAAAATGAAAGCCCAACCTTACAGGACGGGGTTCAAAGCCAATGAATTTTCTGTTAGTCTCGATAATAATATCCTTTTCAACCGTTATCAATCTGCAGGCCAAAACGGCAACCGATATGCCAATCCATCATTGGGTGGTTTAGTGACGATGAGCATGGATGACATGATGGAGAATTATCGTATTTCAGGCGGTTTCCGTTTGCCATTTGGCAATCCTGGTTCCACCTATTATGTTCAGTTTGAAAACGTAAAAAGACGTTTCGACTGGAATGTAACCCTATTGCGCAGCACCAATACCCAGCAATACAGTTTGTTGTTTACCGACACACTGGGTAATCCGTTATTCTCCACATTAGGCATTGGCAAAACAGCCACTACCCTGCTTCAGGGAAGCGGTTCCTACCCGATTGACCGTTTACGCAGCCTTCGCTTCCAGCTGGGCATTCGTCAGGATGCTCTTAACTTTAAGGCTATTGATACATTCACGCTTATTGTACCTTCTGAAAAGAAATATTGGACAATGAGCAGAGCAGAATTCGTTTTTGACAACACAAAATTGATTGAAAACAATATCAGGAATGGCTTACGCTATAAAGTTTTTGGAGAATATATGTACCAGATGAATGGCGGTGGCGGTGGCCTTTACAATTTCGGATTTGATGTCCGAAACTATTTGCCGATTTATAAAAACCTGATTTGGGCATTCCGTCTCGCGGCGGCACACAGCGGCGGTAAACAAAAAATATTGTACTTCCTGGGTGGAGTGGACAATTGGATAAATTATCAGAATGCTACACCCGAAAGTCCGGTTGGACAGGAAAACTATGGTTTCCAAACCGTCAGCAACAACCTCCGTGGTTATAAGCAAAACGCGCGGAATGGCAACAGCTATGCATTAGCGAATTCAGAATTCCGATTCCCGATTCTGACCAGTCTGATTCGCAGGCCAATCCAATCCAAATTATTACGCAGCCTGCAATTAGTTGCGTTTACAGATGTAGGATTAGCCTGGAACGGATTTCTCCCGAATGATAAAACGATGAGTAAAAACATCAGCCTTAATCAGCCGCCTGTATCCGTCAATGTAAATATGCCGGCGGAAAGCATCTCTTTAGGTTACGGGTTAGGTATGAGAATGGCAATATCAGGGTATCAATTGCGGGTTGATGCAGGATGGAATAAAAACGGAGACCCCAAACCAGTCCTGTATTTTTCACTTGGAACTGATTTTTAATAAAAACTTGGCTAGCGCCTCAGAAATGATATTTCGTTTCTTTTAGTGTATTGCTTACCTTTGCCCACTATTTTAAAATCATTTCCTCTACGATATGAAGTTATCGCAATTTAAGTTCGACCTTCCCCTTAATCTGATTGCACAAAACCCAACCAAGCAACGCGAAGAAAGCCGCTTGATGATTGTGCACCGTAAAACGGGAAAAATAGAACATAAAGTATTCCACGACATCAAGAAGTATTTTCACGACAAAGATGTAATGGTTGTCAATAACACTAAAGTTTTTTCGGCGCGCCTTTATGGCAAAAAAGAAAAAACAGGTGCTAAAATCGAAGTTTTTTTGCTTCGCGAATTGCATAAAGCAAACCGTCTTTGGGACGTCATTGTAGATCCTGCCCGTAAAATCCGTGTTGGAAACAAGCTTTATTTTGGTGACAACGATGAATTGGTGGCTGAAGTAATAGACAATACTACTTCCCGTGGCCGTACCATTCGTTTTCTGTTTGATGGCGAAGACCACGAATTCCGCGCGATGCTGGATTTGCTGGGAGAAACCCCATTGCCAAAATATATCAAGCGCAAACCGGATGCAGAAGATAAAGAACGCTACCAGACAGTATATGCAAAGCATGAAGGTGCTGTTGCTGCACCAACTGCAGGTATGCACTTTAGCCGCGAACTGATTAAACGTCTTGAAATTGTTGGCGTAAAATTCGCAGAAACAACTTTGCATATCGGATTGGGAACATTCCGTCAGATAGAGGTTGAAGATCTTTCAAAACACAAAATGGATGCAGAATATTTCGCAATTGACGATTATTCTACCAACCTGGTGAATAAAGCAAAAGAAGAAGGTCGCCAGATCTGCGCAATCGGAACGACTACGCTGAGAGCTTTAGAGAGTTCAGTAACAGCGCAAGGTTTATTGAAGCCCGCTGATGGATGGACAAACTTATTTATTCATCCGCCTCACGAATTTTCAATCGCCAATTCATTGGTAACAAACTTCCACCTTCCTAAAACGAGCCTGATGATTATGACCTGCGCTTTTGCGGGTTATGACTTGGCAATGGAGGCTTACAACACAGCAATTAAAGAAAAATATCGCTTTTTCAGTTATGGAGACGCCATGTTGGTAATCGACTAATTTTTCTTTTATATAGAAAAGCCCTCCGATCTAAACAGTTGGAGGGCTTTTTAATTTTTGGGCTTTGTGGTCTATTTTGCTATAAGTATAAAAATGGATCTGCTTAGAGCTCCTCATTCATTTTAGTCGGCGCATCCACGAGTATTGACCGGACGGAATGATATCGGAATGGGAGCTCTAAGCAGATCCATTTTT
>DLGS01000073.1:343-3777 GCA_002482815.1 Bacteroidetes bacterium UBA7688 | reverse complement strand
AATTAAACCTGACAGTTTTTTGGGGTCGTAAGAAGGGTATACCTTGCCAAATCCCCCCTGGTAATTCATTAATAAACCTGATGGAGTCAGATTCAGTTCCAATCGCTACCAGCATTCCCTTCTTGCAATAGAGGTATCTGTAATTTCTGATTTTTACTGTAACTCCGGCTTCAATGGTTAAGGTGATATTGCTGTCAATAATGATATTTTCAGTTACAATGTATGGACTGTTAGCTTTTGTCCAGATTGCATCTGAGGTGATACTTCCACTAACTTCTGTTTGAGCAATGGAGAAGCCGGAAGAAAATAATAAGTAGGCAAAAGTTAAAATGAACTGTATTTTCATAAATTTTTTCTGATCTGGATTATTTGTTGAAGGTAATAAAGTGATTGAGAAATAATGGAAAACAACTCTTTATTTTCTCTCTGTAATCGTTTCTTATATTTATGCAATATTAAAACTTATCAAAATTGGTATGAATAAAATAATGATTTGCCTGATCTGTATAGTTATTTCCATTTTGTCAGGCTGCAGGAAAAAAGAGCTTACTATTAAAACCTATGAATTTCCGGTAACAATAGACAGGCTCGATAAAGCTATCCTGGAAGTGATTGCAGAAAACAAGCAGCTGCACACCGACAGTACCCGCGAAGTCATAACCACTTCTGCCAACAAAGATTTGGGTGAATTGTTGCCGGAATATTACAACAGCCGGGAACTGTTTATTTCGATGAAGATATTCCTGGACACGAATTATTATTATTACACCTTCCGGTATTGTGCGGTCAAAACAATTCCGGCTGCCGATGCCGGCTCCCGGCTAGACATTATGCCTGCCTTCGACCTGAAAGGAAATGGCGGAACTGCAGCAAAAGGTGGTGTAACGGACTTGAAACCATTGCTGAAAAAACGGATTACGACCTTGTTCGAAAAGAAATTCATCAGCAAAGTAGACCTGAAACTGGGAACCAGTCATAAGGACAGGGAGTGATTTCATTATCCCGAATCTTTTGTCTTCAATCTTAAATCTTTTGTCTGAAATCTTTTTCAATCTTTTTGTAACCTTTTCTTTCCGCAGCTACTCTAACTATAAAACCACAAAAAATTATGTACACATTATTAAGCGCACAACCGGACGAGTTCATTCCGTTTTTTGCCATCTTCTTCA
The DNA here is from genome assembly GCA_002482815.1 of Bacteroidetes bacterium UBA7688. Taxonomy (GTDB): domain Bacteria; phylum Bacteroidota; class Bacteroidia; order Chitinophagales; family Chitinophagaceae; genus Rurimicrobium. The sequence goes on along the minus strand of DLGS01000073.1, from coordinate 2,608 downwards.
CCTTTATGGTGCCCATTATGGCCATTTATTTTTACAACCAGCAAAAAAAGCGTGTGATGGAAGAGCGCAGGCTGATGATTGAAAAAGGATTGACCCCACCGCCAATGGGTGAGAGCATTGAAAGTTTCAGAAATGGTCGCAATCCTTTGCACCGCGGACTGAATATGATTGCCATTGCACTGGGGCTGATTGTGGGTTATTTTATCCACGAGGGTACCAAATTGCATATGCCGTTTTGTATTATCGGTTCTATTTTGTTTTTCCTAGGTCTTTCCAACATTTTTATTGCTGTAAGCGCTAACAAAAAATCAAACCTCAATAATGAACAACAGTAAATTCGTATACGGAATAGGTCTGATAGCCTTGTCGCTGGCCGTATTTTTTCTGGCAACAAGAGCCAAGGACAGATTGCATATCAGATTTGGCGACACGCATTGGGGGCCACCCAACAGCAAACCGATGGATTCGTTCAGCATCACCGGTGTAAAACAATTGAATGCAAACGGCTCCTGTGACATTGAACTTATCCCGGATGATAATGAAAGGGTTGTTTTTTATTATGATAAAGAAGAGGTGGAAAATGAAAGTACCGTAAAAGACAGCAGTCTCAATATTGATTTCAAAAATGATGGAGGACGCTTGTTTCGCCGGAAATCAGAACGCATTGTGGTGAAAATTTACACCCGTAACATCAACCATATTGTGCAGGAAGGCGTGGGCTCCATTAGCAGTGTCAGTCCTTTGGTACACGATCAGATCAAACTGAGCAATGATGGGGTCGGCAGCATGGAATTTATATTGCAAGCCAGAAGCATAGAAGTTGCGAATGGTGGAGTAGGTAGCATAGACCTGAAAGGTAACGCCGAAGATGCACTGATTACGAATGAAGGAACCGGTAGTATTGAAGCAGACAAACTGATGCTGAAACGCGCCAAAGTGAGCAACCAGGGTATTGGCTCCATTACGGTACATGCAAGCGAAACCCTTGATATGACCAATCAGGGTATTGGCTCAATCGATTATTATGGCGAGGCCAAAGTGACCAATTCGCAGTCGCAGGGCGTTGGCTCTATCAACAAAAACTAAGTCATCCGCATTGGACGAAACTACACTGATACCTAAAATAGTAAAAGGCGATACAGCATCCTTCCGGTACCTGTATCGCCTGTATGCGCAATCGGCATGGCAGCTGGCCATCAGTATCTGTAAACATCAGGCCAATGCGGAGGAAGCGGTGCAGAATAGTTTTATTTCGGCTTACAAATACATCCACACCTTCAAATTTGAGAGTAGTTTCAAGACCTGGTTGTTGCGTATCGTTTTTAATGAATCCATCCGGATCCGGAAGAACGAAAAGTCCTACAAATGGGAAGAATTTGATTCGTCTGAAAATAATAATGAGTCCATTACTATAGATGGGTCCTCTTTACTGCAAAAAAAAGAAACCAGGGAACGGGTAGCAAAGGTGATGGCTGCACTGAACGAAAAAGAAAGTGTGGTGCTGAACCTTTTTTATATAGAAGAATTATCGGTGAAGGAAGTGGCAGCTGTGCTGGGCTACAGCGAAGCGAATGTTAAAGTGTTGCTGCACCGTGCCAGGAAAAATTTTAAAGTACAATTTGAACACAGTAACTTAGCGGTATCATGATGAATTCGAACACACAGGATGGTTTCAAAGAGTTGTTGCAAACACAGGTTCGCAATGTTGTACCTGATTTTCTGGAGCAAAACATCATGGCCAAAATTGAGCCTGCACCACAAAAAAGACAGGTTGCCATCAGCCTGCAATCTATTTTCATCCTGAGCTCGCTTGCATCTGTTTATCTGCTGGTATTGCTGGCTTCTGTGTATTATTACCCTAATCTGCAATTGTTGCAGGATTTGCGAACAGGGATTTCCTTGCTTTTCCTGGTAAAATTATGCTATGATCTTAATGAGGTTCTGCCCTCTGTCTTTCAACAATTTCACTGGTTTAGAAAAATAAAACACAGCTAGAAAGATTGACAGTTTTACATTTATTCTTCTCTAAGACCTCTTAATTCTTGATGAATTTGTAGGCTTTGGCCGGATTATTCTTCAGCCTGATAAAGTAAAGCCCAACCGGGTAATCAGCCACATCCACCTGCACGGATTGAATAAAATTAAAAGAAGCAATCTGAACACCCATACTGTTATAAAGTTCTGCTACCTCTTCTTTATACTGATCAGCAATATTGATGCTTAATACATCAGTGACAGGGTTAGGAGAAATACTCAATAACATGG
>DLGS01000073.1:0-291 GCA_002482815.1 Bacteroidetes bacterium UBA7688 | reverse complement strand
CAAATTTTCTTCCTTAATACTTGTGGTGGTACATTTAGGATTAACGATATGATCGTACTCACCCACATGCCAATGCAAAAGGCTATCAAAAACTACTTTTTTTGCTGTGCTTCTGATATTTGTTGCTTCACCTGTTGTCAAGCCGGGATTGTAAGTCACCAGCGAAGGGTCTTTACGGTATAATGTGGCATAAAAGGCAGATGCAGCTGCGTATGTTCCGGCTACGGAAGGATGGCTTTCATCGGTCTGGTATAATTCAATGAGTGGGTAGTTTTTGCGGAGTGACCTCCA
>DLGS01000164.1:1679-8551 GCA_002482815.1 Bacteroidetes bacterium UBA7688 | reverse complement strand
ACGAACGCAGATATTAGGTAGCCGGACCTATGCTATGCGTGTATGGCTGAACCCGGACCGTATGCGGGCATACAACATTTCTGTAGACGAAGTGATGAAAGCCCTTGGCGAGCAAAGTATCGTGGGACGCCCGGGGAGACTCGGACAAAGCTCCGGTATACAAGCTCAATCGCTGGAATATGTCTTGACGTATAAAGGCCGCTACAGCGAACCTTCAGAGTATGAAAACATTATCATCCGTGCCAATTCTGAGGGGGAAGCCATTCGACTGAAAGACATCGGAAAAGCAGAATTAGGTAGTGAATTCTTTGACATTTACTCCAACCTGGATGGTCATCCGTCAGCGTCTATTGTCTTGAAACAGAACTACGGCAGTAATGCCAGTGAGGTAATTGAAAATGTAAAAGCCAAACTGGAAGAAATGAAAGAAAATTTCCCGCCAGGCATGGATTATAAAATCAGTTATGACGTTTCAAAATTCCTGGACGCTTCAATTGAGCAGGTAGTTCATACACTCCGCGATGCATTCCTTCTGGTAGCGATTGTGGTGTTTATATTTCTTGGCGACTGGCGCTCCACACTGATTCCGATTTTAGCAGTACCGGTTTCCCTTATCGGCGCATTTTTTGCGATGCAACTTTTCGGGCTTTCTATCAATCTGGTCACCCTATTCGCTTTAGTGCTTGCCATTGGTATCGTAGTAGATGATGCGATTGTTGTGGTGGAAGCTGTTCATGCCAAATTTGAAGAGTTTCCGGATATAACACCTTATCAGGCGGTGAAAAAAGTATTGGGCGAAATCAGCGGAGCTATTATCGCTATTACAGCTGTAATGGTTTCTGTATTCCTGCCCATATCTTTTATGTCCGGTCCGGTCGGCACATTCTATCGTCAGTTCTCTATTACAATGGCCAGTGCTATTGTAATTTCAGCAATCGTGGCACTTACACTAACCCCTGTACTCTGTGCGATGTTGCTTAAAAACACCCATGGACAGAAAAAGAAAAAGAACATTCTGACAAGAGGACTGGACAGCTTCAACCGTGGATTTGATAAAATGACCGGCAGGTATGTTGGCTTGCTCAAGTTAATTGTAAACAGAAGAGTAGTGACTTTTACAGTATTGCTGACTTTCTGCGCAGGAACTTATTTGATGAATAAAGTACTTCCTTCCGGTTTTATTCCCAATGAAGACCAGGGTACAATTTATGCCATTATTCAAACACCTCCCGGTTCTACACTTGAAACAACAAACGAAGTTTCGCGCAGGCTGCAAACCATCTGTGAGCATGTGGACGGAGTAGAGTCTGTATCCTCACTCGCCGGTTATGAGATTATGACAGAGGGTCGAGGATCCAACGCAGGAACATGTTTAATCAACCTGAAATCGTGGTCGGACAGAAAACATGATGTGCGGGAAATTATGGAAGAGCTTGAAGAAAAAACAAGAAATCTTGGCGCAAAGATTGAATTTTTCGAACCACCGGCAATTCCCGGATTTGGTTCGTCCGGAGGATTTTCTATGCGTTTGCTCGACAAGAATACCACGACAGACTATCATGAGTTTGACAAAGTGAATAAACAATTCATGGATGATTTGGGAAAACGCAAAGAGCTCTCAGGCTTGTTCACATTCTTTGCCGCAAACTATCCTCAATACGAGCTGGAAATAGACAACGACCTCGCCATGCAGAAAGGCGTGTCCATTGGAAAGGCTATGGAAAACCTGAATATTATGGTTGGTAGTACTTACGAGCAAGGCTTTATTAAATTCAACCGCTTTTTCAAAGTGTATGTACAGTCAGATCCTAAATTCAGAAGGCTACCGTCCGACATCCTTAATCTGTTTGTAAAAAACGACCATGGAGAAATGGTTCCTTATTCTGCTTTTATGAAGCTTGTAAAAGGCCAAGGCCCGAATGAAATCACAAGGTATAACATGTACAACTCGGCAGCGATACAGGGCTTACCGGCAAAGGGTTTTACCACAGCAGATGCAATACAGGCAGTGCGCGAGGTGGCTAAAGAGTTACCCAAAGGATACGACATCGCATGGGAAGGACTTTCGTTTGACGAGTCGAACAAGGGTAACGAGTCAGTGTATATTTTCCTCATTGTTCTGGCATTCGTATATTTTGTTTTGGCTGCGCAATACGAGAGTTTTATTATTCCGCTGGCAGTCGTTTTTTCTCTTCCTGTCGGTATTTTCGGCACCTTCCTGATGCTTAAGCTGATGGGCCTCGAAAACAATATTTATGCTCAGATTGGTCTTATCATGCTCGTAGGCTTGCTCGGCAAAAACGCAGTATTGATTGTGGAATTTGCCGTTCAAAAAAGGCACGAAGGATTCAGTGTTCTTGAGGCTGCTATCGAAGGTGCTAAAGTGCGTTTCCGTCCTATCCTGATGACATCTTTTGCATTTATTGCCGGCCTGATACCGTTGATTGTAGCCAGAGGAGCGGGAGCCATTGGCAACAAAACGCTTGGTGGTGCCGCTCTTGGCGGAATGCTCTTCGGAACTGTTTTCGGAGTAATCATCGTGCCGGGTCTATATTACATTTTTGGCTCCTGGGCCGATGGAAGAAAAATGATACGGGATGAAGAAGACAGTTCTTTATCAGAATTATTAGTACACCAGATGGACAATTTTTCAGAACCTTTAGAAACCCACGAGAGAAATGAACATTAAGAAAATAATATGCGGCTGCATTGCGCTGGCCTTTATCACAATAATGAATACAGGATGTAAAATTCCTGCCATAGTAAAGCCGAGAAAAGAATCGAAAGCAGTACCCGATGTGTATACCAACAAACCGCAGCAGGACACAACGAATATTGCCCTGCAGCAATGGAGGACTTTCTTTACGGATCCTTATCTCGCAACATTGATTGATAGCACCTTAAAAAACAATCAGGAGCTGAATATTGCCATGCAGGAAATCGAAATTTCCGGAAATGAGGTTCGAGCCAGGAAAGGAGAGTATCTGCCTTTTGTAAGCCTGCAGGCAGGTGCCGGACTAGATAAAGTAGCCCGTTACACGAATATCGGAGCGATGGAAGCCAACACCAATATTACTCCCGGCAGGGAAATGCCTGAACCGCTACCAGATTTTATGCTTGGCGTAAGGGCTTCCTGGGAAACGGATATCTGGGGTAAATTGCGCAATGCGAAAAGAGCAGCGGCAAAAAGGTATCTGGCTTCTGTAGAGGGCAGAAATTTTACAGTAACAAACCTGGTGGCTGAAGTGGCAGGTTCTTACTACGAATTGTTGTCGCTGGATAATCAACTGAGCATTGTCCGTCAGAATATCGATATACAGAGTAACGCGCTAAGAATTGTAAGACTGCAAAAAGAAGCGGCAAAGGTTACCGAACTGGCTGTACGAAAATTCGAAGCAGAAGTATTAAAAACACAGAGCCTGCAATACAACATACAGCAAAGAATTATCGAAACAGAAAACAGGATAAACTTCCTGCTGGGCCGTTACCCCCAGCCTGTTGCGCGTACCACTCAGTCGTTTGAAACATTTGTGCCAATCATTGCATCTTCCGGAATTCCTGCACAGTTGCTTGATAACCGGCCTGATATTAAAAGAGCCGAGCAAGAGCTGGCGGCCACTAAATTAGATGTCAAATCTGCGAAAGCCCGTTTTTACCCTTCGGTTGGCATTTCCGCAACAGCAGGTTATCGTGCCTTTGATCCAACCTATCTGATTAAGCCACAGTCTTTACTGTATTCACTGGCAGGCGACCTTATGGCGCCACTGATTAACCGTAATGCTATAAAGGCAACTTACTATACCGCTAATGCAAAGCAGGTGCAGGCAGTCTATAATTATGAGCGGACCATTCTGAATGCTTACATAGAAGTGGTTAATCAGATGTCCAGGCTCAATAATCTTGAAAAGAGTTACGACCTGAAATCGAAACAGGTACAGGCACTCACCCAATCGATATCGATCTCCAACGACCTTTTCAAATCGGCACGTGCAGATTATATGGAAGTGTTACTAACACAGAGAGACGCTCTGGAATCTAAATTCGACCTGGTGGAAACAAAAATGCAACAAATGAATGCTTCCGTAAATCTTTATCGTGCATTAGGTGGAGGCTGGAAGTAAAGAATAATTACCAGATGATTAGATTACAAAAAGCCTGTTGAAAATTCAGCAGGCTTTTTGTTACTTATAGATTTATGGAAGATCTTTTATATTTTAATTTTTTATTTTTTAAAGTTTCAATCCCGTACATTTGCACAAATTATAAACATGAAAAAAATATTAATTACCCTGGCCATGTGCGTTAGCGCTGTAGCTGGATTTAGCCAGGAGATAACACTGGAAGATGTTTCTACCCGTGGATTTTCAGGTGTTCAAAGTTTGAACGGCGATTATTTCTACACTTTCTTCTTTGGCGAAAAAACAGAAAACAAAGGAATGGCAAATTTTATATTGGCCATTTATGACAAAGACCTGAAAGAAGTAAAAAAGACAGAAGTTGAGATCTCTAAAAATTCATACCTGGCAGCATCATGCTTCAACGGAAATGCATTTTTGTTTATTTTTTCTGACCCTATTAAACGCAAAAGAACAACGGCTTCATTCGACAAAACAGGCACGATCATCAAACTGAATGTAGAAGAAGATGTTCGTTCAAGATTGTTGATGTCTGATAACGACCCGGTAATTCATGGCATTAACGACAATGAATTTTTAGTGATCCGTCCTGAAAAAGACAAAAAATTCGGCTATCAGGTGGAGCGCATCAGCAAAGAACTGGTTAGCGTGTATAACAAATCTTATTTCCCTGAAAAAGGAATCTGGAGCATTGAAGACAGCAAATTGAAAGACGGAAAATTATTTATGCTCCGTAAAGAAAAAGCAAATGCTTTGACCGGCGACAAACACGTTTTCAGCGTTCAGGCACTTTCAGTAGAAACCGGCGACCAATTGTATGCTACTGCGCTGGTAAATGAGGAAGATGGTGGTTATCCTGATTTTATTACTGTTGATGACAAAAGTCAGGTAGCAACAGGTGGTATGTTTTTTAATGATGGAAAATATGACGAAAAAAATTCTGACGGATTATTTTTTGCCTTACTAAATGCGGACGGAACAGTATCGAAATTCAGCAAAACCAGCTGGAAAAAAGTGAAGGATCTGATTACCGGAGATTTCTCGACAGCCATATTTGGTGGCAAAACCAAAGTGCTGATTGAAGGATTAATCCAAAAGAAAGATGGCACCTATGTAATTGTTGGAGAAACATGGAGAAAATCAATGGATGCTGCTTCGACTGGTAGCGGAATGATGAAACTTGGAGGTTTAGCCAGCGGCTCAACTTCTTTAAACTCTATGGCTAACAGCAAAGAAAAAGGATTTACCGTAATGGATTTTTCAATGTTTAATTTCGACAGCAACGGCGAATTGAAAAGTATTGACCGTATAGAAAAAACAACAAAAGAAGCTGTTATCAAAGGTTCTTTAGCAGACGAAAAAGGACTGGCCATGGCACAGGAATTACACAAACGTAAATTTTTCTGTTACAGAGATTTAGTGGAAGCAAACGGAACACAATACATCATGTATAAAAATGATGACGGCATAAAAACCAGAGCTTACTTCTTACCTGTTGGTGCCACATCAGCAGCCAATATCGGTAGTATCGATATGGATAAATGGGTGTCAGAAGGCTTGAATAAAGTTGGCAAATTCAGTAAAGCCATGTCAGGCTCAGGAACAAAATACACATTTGAGGATGAAGGCACTTTCAGTGTTTCAAATCCTGAACTGTATAAAAATGTCATTCCTGCTTCTTCAGGCAAAGTCTTGTTGTATCATCTTCATGGAAACAGCCTTTCCATGTGGTTGGAATCCATTCCGCAATAATATTCTTCAGCTAAAATATAAAAAAGGTGAAACGTTTTGTTTCACCCTTTTATTTACCCGAAAACGGATCAATTATATATTGCTCAACGCTTGTAGAATATCATTCAAAATATCTTCCCTGTGTTCCAAGCCAACAGAAATACGCACCAGTCCTCCGGTTATATTTGTGGCGAGACGTTCTTCTTCGCTCAATTTGGCGTGCGTTGTGCTGGCAGGATGTGAGGCAATACTTCTTGTATCTCCAAGGTTGGCAGTAAGTGATAGCATCTTTAATTTATCGAGAAAAGATCGCCCGGCTTCTACGCCTCCTTTCAGTTCAAAACAAACAATTCCCCCTCCATTGCTCATTTGCCTTTTGGCAATCGCATAAGATGGATGCGATGGTAAAAACGGATACTTAAGCCAATTGAGTTGGGGGTGATTTTCTAAGTGCTCCGCCAAAAACATTGCATTGCTTGCATGACGTTCCATACGCACATCCAGGGTTTCAAGGCTTTTACTGAGAATCCAGGCGTTGAATGGAGAAAGTGCAGGGCCACTGCTTCTGCAAAACGCATAGATTTCTTTGATTAAATCTGCACGACCGACAATTACCCCACCCAATACACGGCCTTGTCCGTCCAGCCATTTAGTTGCAGAATGAGTGACCAGATGAGCGCCAAATTCAATCGGGCGCTGAGCAATAGGTGTAGCAAAACAATTATCAACATTCAAAATCAGGTTGTGCTTTTTTGCCAAAGCACCGGCAAACTCCAGGTCAATAATATCAAGTCCCGGATTCGTAGGTGTTTCCAAATAAATCATCCTCGTGTTTTCCTGAATAGAAGCCTCCCATTCTTCCGGGTGCCCTGCATCCACATAAGAATATTGAATGCCATATTTTTGCAGATACTTGCTGATAATCGTATGAGTGCTGCCAAAAATTGATTTACACGCTATAAGATGATCTCCTGATTTCAGCAATGCCATAAACGAGGCAAAGAC
>DLGS01000164.1:0-1629 GCA_002482815.1 Bacteroidetes bacterium UBA7688 | reverse complement strand
ACGCTGTTGCATAGCCACTTTCGGCACCTTCCAGTGCGCACATTCTATCTACAAATTCCTGCGTATTAGGATTGCTGAAGCGACTGTAAATCTTATCATCTGTTTCGTCGGCAAATGCTGCACGCATGTCTTCCGCCGTATCAAAACAAAAACTACTGGTCAGAAATAAAGGTGTCGAATGTTCACCTTCTGCTGTTCTTTCTGTCTGAATTCTGATAGCCTTGCTGATTGGATGCATTTTAAGTTTTTAATTTTGCGTATTAATTAGATTGATTCAATTCCAGGGACCAGGTAATTTCGCAACCGGCCCGACGCAATGTTTCTGCCACCGAACAATATTTTTCGATAGACAACTGTATGGCGTGTTTTGCTTTTTCTTCTTCAATCCCTCCGCTCAGCTGAAAAAGAACATGAATCTTTTGCCATAATGAAGGCACCTTATCTGCTTCTCTTTCTCCTTCGATTATCATACTGTAGGAAGTAATTTCCTGCCGCATTTTCTTCAGAATGCTGACCACATCAATACCGCTGCAACTGCCCAAAGACATCAGCAAACCCTGCATTGGCCGTACACCGAAATTTTTTCCGCCATCTGTCGGAGTAGTATCGAAACGTGCTTTTATTCCGGATTGGTCAGTTGCTTCAAAACCAAAATCAGGTTGAATCAAAGAAAGTTGTATGCGCACCATTGTTTGAATTATTTTTAGCAAAAGTAGCAGAAAGCTATCTTTGCGGGACAAAACAAAATCTGATGCTGCAACAGTATATTTCCGACCATCCTTTCATTCTGGAATCAGGCAGCAGTTTACCACAGATTGAAATAGCCTTTCATACTTACGGAACACTCAATGAAGCTAAATCAAATGTGATATGGGTATGCCACGCGCTGACTGCGAATGCTGATGCGGCGGATTGGTGGCCGGGAATGATAGGCAAGGATGGGATAATTGATACAGGGAAATATTTTGTTGTCTGTGCAAATATCTTAGGAAGCTGCTATGGTACCACGGGGCCTTTATCCATTCATCCCCAAAAAGGCGAACCTTACTTTCATAGTTTTCCCAATATCACGATTAAGGATATGGTGGCGGCCCATATCTTATTGCGCCAGCATCTGGGAATTGATTCCATACAATTATTAATGGGCGGTTCGATGGGTGGCTATCAGGTGTTGGAGTGGGCTTTGGCAGAACCGGAAGTGATTAAAAACAACTTTCTGATTGCCACGTCTGCCGCCGAAAGTGCTTGGGGAATTGCCATTCATACAGCACAAAGATTAGCCATCGAAGCGGATAGCAGCTGGCTGCAAAACAATTTGTACGCAGGTGCAAAAGGACTGAAAGCAGCGCGCGCTATCGGGATGTTGACTTACAGAAATTACGCCATGTATGAGCAGCAACAAAAAGATCCGGACACTACGAAAACGGAAAATTTTCGCGCAGAATCCTACATTCATTATCAGGGCGAAAAACTGGTAAACAGGTTCAATGCTTATTCTTATTGGTTCTTAAGCAAGGCAATGGACAGCCATAATATTGCCAGAGGAAGATCTGGAAACCTTATTGAGGAGTTGAAGAATATTAAACAACGCACCTTAATACTTGCTATCAGCAGCGACATCCTTTGCCC
>DLGS01000037.1 GCA_002482815.1 Bacteroidetes bacterium UBA7688 | reverse complement strand
CCAATCTTTCCGGTAAGGTTGGGCAAGCCTACCAATTGCGGAGCATTTAATATGCCGTTGGTATAAATACTGCCAACTACGGTCAGGTCTGTTGCGTCTTTGGTTTCATTATCACGATAAAGCAATTCACCTGTGACGCCATCAACGTATCCAAACATATTTAAAGGAACGCTGCTGCTTTGTGCAACTTTTCCTTCTATTAAAAATTTGAATGCCGGATGCAAGGTATATCCTTCATTTGATGGTATTGGAAACCATTCTAAGTCCGCCTCGATATTTTTTGAAGTAATAACGGCGCCCTCAAGTTCCGCAGAAGCAATTTCCAAAGCTCTTGCAGCACTTATTGTTGGATTCAGTTTAGGGTCCGGAGCACCATAGCCCGTCATGTTTATACGTGCAAGTTGTCCTTCTGCTGTAAAACGGAAGTGCATTTTTGTAAACGCAACTTTCTTTCCTGCTACTTCCTGATAAAAATACAGGTATGTAATTCCGGACTGGTTTGTTTGTTGACCCTGAAGTTTCCACTCACTGCTTTTAATATTAACAACAGCCAATTGGTTGTTCATAATATTTCTTGCTTTTTCTTCAAGCGTGCTTCCACTAACAGCGATTGGTTTTCCGTTTAGGTCTTTAAACCCTCCGGTCCAACGATCTGTTGCAATATACCAACCTGGAAATTTGGCAGCCAGTTTTGCCTGAACACCAACATCCGCACGCTTTGCAGGACGTAAAAAATGACTGTTTGTGAATACAGAAACACCAAATTTGTCGCCGGTATGATTGTCAGCGTGCTGCTGAGCATTGGTCCCAATTGATATTGCCGATAAGCCAAACAAGAGAAATAATTGCTTCATTCTGTTATTTTAAATAAACAATAATTGTTGAAGAAGCAATTTACGCCATAAATCGATTCAATAATTATAACTAAAGCTAATATAGCTATAAACTTGAATAAGAACAATATAAATAGGCGGCATCCGTTACAGGATTTTCTTTCCCTTCATAGCATCTTTCAAGGCAACATCCATCAGTCGTTCGGCATAAGGACGGGTCAGTTCGTTCAACTTTTCTGTTTCTGTTTGTATCAGGTTTTTGTCCGAAGAGTCGATGGTTACTTTTAGTATACCTAATTGCTCTTTCGTCTCGTTTATTTCGTCTTCATTCAACAATGCAGAATTTTTGTCGAGAAATTTAGAAACGGTATCGAACAATTGAGTCGCTTCTGTTTGTGCCTCTACCAAGGCCCGTGTTTGAATATCATCTTTTGCGTGCTCAATCGAGTCCATCAGCATTTGCTCCATCTGCTCATCCGTGAGACCGTATTTTGGGGTCACTTCAATGCTCTGAGCCACACCGCTGCGCAATTCTGTAGCGGTAACTTTCAAAATTCCATCAGCGTCAATCATAAAGTTCACTTCCACTTTAGGCAAACCTGCAGGCATACCGGGAATGCCGGTCAGATTGAAGGTTGCCAGGTTTCTGTTGTCCTTTACAAGATCTCTTTCGCCTTGGAAAACGGATATGCGCATACTGCTTTGTCCATCTTTTTGGGTCGTGTATTGGCGTCCGGCTTTGTTGGGTATTTTAGAATTCCGGGGGATAAGTACGTCCATCAATCCGCCCATTGTTTCGATACCCAGNNTCGATGTTGTTTCCGGCCAATATATCAGCCTGGATAGCAGCACCAAGCGCAACTACCTCATCCGGATTCAGTGTATCGTGAAGGGTTGTTTTATTAAAGAATTTTTTTACAGATTCCTTTACCAACGGCACTCTGGTGCTTCCTCCCACCATGATGACTTCATCAATTTTATCAACACTTAATTGAGCATCCTGCAGCGCTTTTTTGCAACAATCCAGGCTACGCTGCACCAATGGGGTAACAATTTCATCAAATTGTGCTTTGCTCAGCCTGACAATATAGTCGCCAATCTTTCCCTCAAAATTGTCTGCTGAAGAAAGATGTTTTTTGGCTGCTTCGGCCGTCAGTCGAAGGGTTTGCTTTAGTGTAAGGTCATCAATGGAATGTTCGTTTATCCAGTAATCGGCTACAGCTTTGTCAAAATCATCACCTCCCAGATAAGTATCGCCGTTGGTAGATAGTACTTCACAAATGCCATTTTCAAGATGAAGGACAGACATGTCGAAAGTTCCTCCCCCCAAATCATACACAGCTATCGTTTTTACTTCATCTGCCCGAAGTCCCATGCCATAAGCAAGGCTGGCCGCTGTGGGTTCGTTGATGATACGCAAAACATCCAGTCCGGCCAGTTTGCCGGCATCCCTTGTTGCCTGTCTCTGGGTATCATTAAAGTAAGCCGGTACGGTAATGACTGCTTTGGTGACAGGTGTTTTCAGGATATGCTCAGCCCTGTGTTTCAGTTCTTTCAGAATAAAAGAAGACAGTTCGATGGGGGAGTAAAACTGATCATTTACCTGCACTTTTACAAGCGAATCGGTATTGTCGTCTATGACTTTGTAAGAGAAAAAATTACTGTCGTGGCTGATGTCTTTGTAGGATTTTCCCATCAGTCTTTTGGCCGAATAAATGGTGTTTTGAGGCTCAGAAATCAATTTTTCTGCTGCCGACACACCCACAGTCGGGTTGCCGAAACTATCGAAATGCACAACAGATGGAACCAGCGTCAGCCCATCTATTTCACGCAGTGCAATGGCTTTCTTGGTGTCTTCGCGCACAATGGCTATCAAACTGTTGGTTGTGCCAAGGTCGATACCAACTATGGTGTCCGTTTTTTGGATGCTGCCGGTGGCTATATTAATGGCTATTTTGCCCATAATTCTGTTTTGAGGCTGCGAAGGTAAATCTGATTTGCGACTTATGATTTCGATTTTGGCCGGAGTCCGGCTTCTTCACTAAGTTTTAAGAATGTTTTTGGCGTGTCCTTCAAAAAAAGGACCGGGCTTTCCGCTGCTATCTCCGCCAGGAAAAAGGCGGAGGATATCCGATTCAATCCCTCACGCTATCCGGGCGACCTTCTAGTCCTTAAGACAGGATATTATTTTACCCGCATCTTTTGGTTCGAACCATTGAACGAATTTGAGGAGTATGCTTTGGGAAAGCTTGGGTGTGACGATATTTTTGGCTACTTGTGCAATCTGTATATCTAAAGTGCTGATATATCCGGGCCGGTTCATATCCGGCAGGGTCGAAAGTGCCAGGGCATTAGTCCAGGCGGCTTTCCGGGCAATACTGATGCTGAAATTAATGACAGCGTCTTTACTGTTATTGTCCACATAGCGCACAAATTTCATCGGGAAACAGATGTCTTCCAGGTCGGTTTGGACCGAATTGATTAGGCCGCTGATGACGACATTGATGGTATTAAAGTCTTTTTCCAGCAAATGAATGTCCACTCCTTCGCTAATTTCTGCTGCCGAAATACCCAGGTCGAGGTTGATATGGGCATTCATGCCAAGCAATAAATGCTGAATAACGGTATATGGCTGTTCTGCTGCTTCGAAGGCGCGCTGCCATGAGCCGGTCAGGCTCTGTTTGTTTTTATATTGATAAAAAGCCTGCAGATACCTGTTCGCAAATTGCACGTCCAGGCGTTCCATTCTGGGACCATCTTCAAAAGCACCGGAAAGAATACCTTGTTTGACGGCTAAAGTCATTTTGCGATACAGGCAGGCAAAATAACCATGTCGGCTATTGCTTGCAATACTTTCTGCAATAATTTCATCCAGTCTGAGGATAACTTCATCAATCGTGTTGGCCTGCATTTCGGAATGTTTTGAGAGATGGTGTAAAGAAATGATGACTTAATCAACCCTTCTGATATCTGCGCCCAAAGCATTC
>DLGS01000083.1 GCA_002482815.1 Bacteroidetes bacterium UBA7688 | reverse complement strand
GATTTTTTATTGTAAAAAAAGAAGATTCCAATACATTAAGTGAGCTGTCTAATTTGACCAGAACAGGCAGCAAACTGGATGGCGCCCAACCACCCGTGTCTCTATATCCGGTAAGGATTAGTTTATTTTCAAATATTCTACCATTAAGACAATTGACATCATTGAATGTTATGGAGGATATTTTATTTAAATCCTGATCAAATTTTTGAATTGTGCTGCTTTTAGGAGTAGAGTATGCGTCGTAACTGAGGACATAAAAATAATTGTTTGATCCAATAATTGAAGCTCCAATCAGGTTTAAGTTTTTATTAGAATATCCTTTGTGGCTTACTAAGCCACCGCTTTTATTTAGTTTGATTATTTGAATGCTTTTTTCTCCAGCTTTGTACACATCTGCCAAAACTACAATTGAACTATCTGGCAATTCATACAATCCACAAGGAAGCGCTTCAGAACATTCCAAAATCGTTTTCCATTTTAGCTTTCCTTCAGATGATGCTTTGTGTATTATTAAAGCGTCAACTTCTGCAACAACTGTATTGTGCCAAACTGAGGTGGTTATTATTGATTTGTCTTTTGCAATACTCAAATTTCTTGCCTCCGTATCAAAATTCTCACCGCCATAGGTATAAGCAAAATTTGTACTTTGGCCATAAGTTAAGATGCTGCAAAACATCGATAGCATAAAAATTTTGGTTCTTTTTCTGTTTGATTTCATAGTGTATTTGTGTAGGATGCCTACTTTTTAATAGAGTGTTCGGCTTGTCTCTTAATAATTGATAGGTAGGGGGTAATAGAAAAAAATCAAGAGTGCTTCGCATTAGTTGATTCTGACACTCATTTGCATCATTAGATAATCCCGGGAAACAGAATGAGTAGTATTTTGGTTAATACCGACCAGACTTTTACGATACATGATTCCGGCATTGATTTTGGATGACACTTGATAATTAGTTGTGAGTAATGTGCCGAAATCCCAAAGGGGCTGGGAGCCAATAAGCGTTCCCTTGTCGTCAATAATGCGTGCTTTTGATGCTGAATTGATAAGCTTCTGCGCATCTAAACCCCATCCAAAGTAAAAACCTCTTAATAGTTCGTAGCTGATAGATGGTGCTGCCTGCAGGTAGAAAATATTGTTTGTCGTTGATTCGAATTGTCCTTGAGCATTAGCCTGAAAACTATCAGCAGGGTTAAAGCCTTCCTGTGCTTTGTAGGTTTTATTATATCCACCTACAAAGGCAATGCTAGCCTCCAGCCTTAATTTTTTATTGACGTTTTTTCTTAGATTGATACCGAAATTGAAACTGTTTTTAATATTGTTGACATTATAACCACCCAATAAGTCAAAGTATACAGTTTCTCTGTGTGATGGAATTTCTTCAAATTGTAATGCATAATCATCTTTAAATTTATTAGAGTCTCTTACTTTGTCATTAATTCCTGGGGTTAATTCTTTGTTTTGTGCGATGGAATTATTTATGGTGTTGTCATTTGATTTGTTAAGATAGTTGCTGGTTCCGGTTTTAAATGTTGCTATATTGGATGAGCTTTGTTTTTTTTTAATTAAATGGCTTAAGGAATGAGCTTTTACTGCTGTTGTCAATGCTGTTGTATCAATATTCGATGTTTTCTTATCATTAAAATTGTTTTGATAAGAGATGGGTTGCTTAATCTGATGTTTTTCAAGCCCACTTTTAGCAAAATGTGTATAGAGGACAAAACCAATAATTCCACTGGCAATGGCTAGTATAGGTTTTAAGTAAGCACTCCACTTTTCTATTGCTATATTTATTAATATCCCTGCTTTATGTTCCTTCTCCTTATTTAGCTCTTTAGCCAATTTTTCCCACTGTTCTGCCTCATAGGGCAAATGCCCTTCATTCATTATTTCACGCAGGCTATTGTCAAAGTCCTTATTTGTCATTATTAGATTTTTTAATTCTCGACTTTAAATATTCTCTTGCATAATTAAGGTGCCAATGGGATGTTCCTTCGCTAATACTCATTGTTTTAGCGATCTCTTTATGGGAGAAGCCTTCAAAAACATTTAGATTGAAAACGGCTCTACTCATTTTCGGTAAGGATTGTATCAATTGCGATAACTCATTCATGTTCAGTTTACTAATCGCTTCGTTATCTAAATGCGACTTACTAAAAATTGCTACACCGCCATCTTGTTGTCTGACAAGGTTTTTATTATAGTTTTTATTATTCCTTATGTGCAGAAGACAAGTATTGACAACTATTTTGCGCATCCATCCTTCAAATGACCCAATCCCTGAGTAATCGTCAATTTTTGTAAATATTTTAAAAAATGAGTCATTAAGAATTTCATTTGCAGCTTGTTTGTCGGACGCGTATCTAATACAGATTTTCATAAAATCACTATAATATGATTTGAAAATTGTTTCCTGAGCTTTCCTATCTTTAAGCTTACATTTCTCTATTAGTTCATTATGTGTACTTTCCAATCGGGTCAATTAATAATTTAATATATTGTAAAATATTAAAACTATACATGTAGTTGTTCTCTCCTCTGAAATTTTCTATTGATTATTAACAGATTGCACTACTTATTTATAGCTTTTTTTTTAATCGACTATGTTTCTCAATTCTTTGGAATATGTTGTTCATCATGATTGCATTATTACATCTAGAGATATTTTCATTCTATAGTATAGACACATAAAGCATGCAAAACCTTTGGTCAAAACAAAAAAAAAAATTGAGATTTTTGGGGAAACCGGAATAAAGAGGTGGAATAGATAATTCAAATTCCGGCAATTGATGAATTGAAAGTTAAAGAGGAGCTAATGCTGACAGATATTACTGTAGCATATAGGTCTTCTATAAATCATTATTGAATCTTAATAATATTGATAGGAAATGAAACCATATATTATCAACCATTCATCATATTCTGGTTTTTAAAATCAAAGTTAATCAGTACTTTGATGTTCTCTTATAATTAGACATTGACTTTCACCAATCCTGCTGCTTTTTTCGCATCATCCACAACATCCATTATGTTGGTGCCCTTTTGGGCATTCACAAGTGCCACACCCATTCTGCGATATGGTCTGGATGTTGGTTTGCCGAAAAGACGGAAATCTGTTTTGGGTAAGGCTGCAATATTTTCCAGTCCTTCAAAGCCTGGATTGTTTGAATTTTCTGAAGCGAGAATAACGGCACTTGCTCCTGCTTTCTCAAGAGTAATTTCTGCTATTGGTAAACTTAGGATAGCACGCAAATGCAATTCAAATTCATTGAAGTTTTGTGTGCCTGCTAAAGTAACCATTCCGGTGTCATGCGGCCGGGGTGAGAGTTCGGAGAAATAAACCCCATCGTCTGCCAGGAAAAATTCTACCCCAAAAAGGCCGGCACCGCCAAGCGCTTTTGTTACTTTCCCGGCCATTTCCTGTGCTTCTTTTAATGCCTCATCATTAATAATGGCGGGTTGCCAGCTTTCCTGGTAATCACCACGTTCCTGCCGGTGGCCAATAGGTGCACAAAATAAGGTGGGGTTGTTGTTTTGTGCAACTGTCAGCAACGTAATTTCAGAATTGAATTTCACAAAAGCTTCCACAATTACTTCTATCACGTCTCCACGCGAGCCATCCACTGCATACTGCCAGGCTTTATCAATGTCCGATTCGGTTTTGATCGTTGACTGTCCTTTACCCGAAGAAGACATTAATGGTTTTACAACACAGGGTATGCCCACTTCCTTTACAGCATTTTGTAATTCTTCAGCAGAAGTAGCATATCTATAATTGGCTGTTCTCAGTCCTAATCCTTTAGCAGCCAAATCACGGATGGCCTTGCGGTTCATGGTGAAATTTGCCGCTTTTGCAGAGGGCACTACTGTAATGCCTTGCTTTTCATAATCGTAAAAGCGCTCGGTCCGGATGGCTTCAATTTCAGGAACAATAAAATCCGGTTTGTGTTTGGCAACAATTCTATCCAAAGCCTCACCATCAAGCATGTTAATCACTTCAAAACCATGTGCAACCTGCATGGCAGGAGCACCTTCATAATTATCTACGGCAATGATTGTTTGTCCAATGCGCTGAGCAGCAATCACAAATTCTTTTCCTAATTCACCCGAACCGAGCAGTAATATTTTCATTTATGCTTAATCTTGATTTTACTGTTTTAATATTTTGGAAATGGACAACTGCTCATCCCCGTTTTTTACTTTTATAAAATAAATTCCGGGTGCAAAACTATTGAAGTCCAGGCTATTTATTGCAGCGGCATTATTATGCTCTTTCATTACCATACCCAAAACATTGATTACTTCGATATTTGTATTTTGACCCGCATCAGGGATTTCCACTTTTAAAATATCAGTTACAGGATTTGGGTATATCCGGATATTTGATTGGATTGAAGATTCTTTGAATGTAAGTGGAAAATTGGAATATTTTACCATAAAAGCATCTGACCCACCGGAAATAGTGGAACTAAGCACAGTATTGGTTGTTCCCGGATCAAAATCCACAGCTCCGGCAAAATTACCCGTTAAAAATACATTATTTGATCTGTCGGTTGCAATACCAAAACTATTATCATAACCCTTTCCACCAATATTAACTGCTGATGTATACTTGCCTGATGGACTCATCTTTAAAATAAAGAAATCATCAGCTCCCAGCGATGTTAGCGGGCCGACAGGTGTTTCTATTGTCAGAACCCCGTTAAAATACGCCGTCAGATATAGATGGCCGGCAACATCTGTTGCACAAAGGTTTCCGTGTCCCGGTAGTGTTGCATTAAAACTTTTGGCCCATAAAAAATTGCCGGTTTTGTCAAGTTTTAGAATGAATAATCCGGTAGATGAACCAGAGTTTAAATAAAAATCACCGGGTCCTGTATTGAAATCTACATAACCACTAAAATAACCAATTGCATAGATATTGTGGTTGCCATCAATGGAGATGGATTGTATGCCATCAAAACCTTTTCCTCCAACAATTTTGGCGTAAGTAAAATTACCACTTGGGTCTAATTTGCTAAGGAAACCATCTCGAACAGCTGATGCTGCCATATAATAATCTCCTGCACCGGGATTGAAATCTACGGAACCGTTAAACCAGCCAGCGGTGTATACATTACCTGCAGAATCCGTAGCAATTGCCTGAGCCTCATCTTCATATATTCCTCCGATTTGTTTTGCCCAGGAATAAGTACCAAGAATTTCAAATTTTAAAATGAAAACATCAGTTTCGCCTTTAGAAACCAGATTGGGTGCTGAACCCGCCGGATCAAAATCCGCTGTGTCGCTGAACAAGCCAGTAATAAAACTACCTTTACTGTTTGCACAAATTGATTGGCCGATATCCTTCCCTTTTCCACCGGCACGATTAGCAAAAATCACATTACCTGAAGCATCAAGCTTTAATACAAAAACATCTGATCCTCCCGCACTGCTTAATTTTATAATGCCTGATCCGGGATCAAAATCGGAAGTGTCTTCAAATGAACCTGTGGCATAAACATTTCCTCCTCCATCTACGTAGATGGAATAACCCATATCTGCACCTTTTCCACCAAAACTCTTTGCCCAAACGAAATTGCCGGAGGCATCCAGTTTTGAAATGTAAACATCTTCATTTCCGGCTGATGTTAAGGTTGTAGTGCCGGTGCCGGGATTAAAGTCTGTAGCGCCGGTAAAGAAACCAATGGTGTAAACATTTCCAGCAAGATCGACAGCAATAGATTGACCGTTTGTAGATAAGGATCCGCCACTATTGCGGGCCCATTGGCAACTTGGCAGTTGTGAGTATCCTTTTAGGGATAGGCATAATATGCCTAATGATAATAGTGTTTTTTTCATGTGGTAATTGTTTTAGGTGAGACAAATATAAAGTTTTATTGCAATAAAAAAAGCCCTTTTTGTAAGGGCTTTTTTTAATAGTTATGAAGGCTATTTACTCGATTATTTTGTCAAGTTTACTTTGTGCCAGGGGATGATAATTTGCTCTGTATTTCTTGTAGATGTTTATGGCCATTTCCTTTTTGCCAGTTTGGGTCATTTCTTCATAAAGGGGTAAAATGAATTTTTGACGGCCGGTCACACTCAGAAACTTGTCCATAGCAGGGTAGGCTGTTTTATAATCGGCAGCTACGGACATGATGAACCAGAGATCAGCAATTTCACTGTTTTTAGCATGGGTAAAATTGAATGCCTCATCAAGACTTTGCATTTGGCTCTCCTTTAAAGAACCAGGCATTTTACGCAGAAAATGCAACCATTCGTGTGTTGTCCAGTCTTTGTTGACAAGCACTTTGGCATTATTGTCTTTCAAAAATTTGCTGCGCTCCGTATTAACTTTCTCAAAGCGTTCCATGTCAGCGCGTGGTGCATTTGCCGGAATACCCGGTCCATAAACCCAGGCATTGATGTTTAACTTTTTATATAAGGCACTATCCCCTTTAATCAGGTTTTTATCAAGATAGGCAAGAAATTTTTCTGTTGTAATGGTTTGGAAAGCATGCTCAGAAAAATATTGCTTCAGGAAAATATCAAATTTTTCTCTCCCAACATTCTGCTCAAGTAACCACAGGAATAATGCGCCTTTTTCATAAGGTATGTCGGATAATCCTTCGTCAGCATCTTTGCCTTTCAGGTCTTGTTTTAGCCAGGTTTCTTTGCTGTCTTTGCCATATTCTTCGACCTCTGCCTCAAGATCCTGATAGCCAAGTTCCCAAAGCATATCCACATAGGTTTTGTCGTTCATGGCTTCACTGATGCGGCGCTCGAAATAAACAGTAAACCCTTCATTCATCCAGATGTCATCCCAGGTGGCATTTGTTACCAGATTACCGCTCCAGTTGTGGGCCAGTTCGTGTGCAATCAGATTGACCAAAGAACGGTCTCCGGCAATGACAGTAGGCGTACAAAAAGTCAGTTTTGGATTTTCCATTCCACCGATTGGAAAACCAGGTGGCAATACAATCACATCATATCTTCCCCAACGATAGGGCCCATAAAGACTTTCAGCTGTTGTCACCATCTTGCCCATGTCTGCAAATTCGTAACGCACTTTCTGAATCATTTCAGGCTCCGCATAAACGCCGGTCCTTTCATCTACTTTTTCAAAACGAATATCTCCAACTGCCAATGCCAATAAATAAGCCGGAATTGCTTTCTCCATATCAAAATGATAAATGCCGGAATCGTTTGCTTGTTGTGGATTTCCACTGGCGCTCATCACAGCCATCATTCCTTTTGGAACAGTAATTCTGGCCGAATAAGTGAAACGGATTCCCGGTCCATCTGCGCAAGGAACCCAACTGCGTGCATAAATGCTCTCTGATTGGGTGTATAAAAATGGATTTTTCTTTCCGCTTGTCTGTTCTGCGGTCAGCCATTGCAAAGCTGTAGCTCCTTTATTGGCTGCATATTTTATGGCTACTTTTTTACTGTTTTTTTCAATGGGGATAATTAGTGCAGTGCCAAGATGTTTCTGTTTTTCACCAAAGGAAAATGTTGTGCTTTTGCCATCCACCAGCACGGAGTCAATTTGCAGGTTATTATTGTCCAGTCGCAATGCAGATGCAGATTTGACATTGTCAATTTCCCATGTTGCCCAACCACCTAATTGCTGCCCTGCCAAATCCACTTTCAGATCCAGGAACAAATGTTTCATCGTTATGCTGTCCGCATTGCTGAGGGTATGAAGGTCTTTTGCCTCAGCAACCATTGTTGTAGAACCTGCGTTTTTTTCCGCACTTTTATTACCACAAGCTGAAAGTATTGTTGCAGCTGCAATTATTGCTAAACTTTGCTTTATCATTTTGAAATATTTTGTAACTGTTTTTTATTGACCTTTTGAATACAACAATCCTAAATCATCAATCAAAAATCCAGTATTATTTGACCCAGTTCTTCTCATTGGTATGCGTCAATTCAACATCCAGTTTATATTTTGCTTTAAGATGCTTTGCAATCTGCTCAGCGGCAAAGACTGAACGGTGCTGTCCGCCTGTACATCCAAAGTTAATACTCAGGCTGTCGAAATCTCTTTGTAAATAATCGTCCACACTGATATCGACTAGCGCATTGACATGCTCCAGGAAATCGTTCATCTTTGTTTCGGTTTGCAAATAATATTGAACGGTTTCATCTTTCCCACTCAATTTTTTATATTCTGTTATTCTTCCCGGATTTAGCAAACCCCTGCAATCAAACACAAAGCCACCGCCGTGTTCTGAATTGTCTTTGGGAATGCCACCTTTTTTATAGGAGAAGCTGTTTACTTTGATTTTCAGTTTCGATTCTGTATTCGCCTGTACTGTTTCATATTGCTGACGAATTTCCTTGCTGCTCAGTTTCTCAAGAAGCCCGCGCAATTTTGGATAACTTGGTATTTGCGGATTATCATTCAGGAAGGTTTCCAGATTATGTAAAGCCGGAGCAATGCTGCTGATAAAATGTGGTTTCCTTTCTAATAATCCCCTGAAACCATAAGCTCCTAAAACCTGTACCAGGCGAAGCATTACAAATTGTGAATAACCCTTGCGCAAATACATTTCGTCCACTTTTGACATGGGCAAATTGTTGAGGCTGGTGATGTAGCTGTTCAGCAATTCATCTTTCCATTTCTGTGGTAATTTTGCTTTTGCCTGCCACAACAAGGATGCAATATCGTATTGGGGTGGTCCCTGCATGCATCCCTGGTAGTCAATGAAGTAAACCTTTCCTTCATACAGCATAATGTTCCTGCTCTGGAAGTCGCGATACATCAACATCTTAGGTTGGATGCGTCCAAGGTCTTTGCTGATTTCTTCTATTTCGTCGGTCAATTCAGTTTTATCATAAACGATTTTTTGAAGATCGGCAAAGTAGTATTTGAAATAAAGAAAATCTGCACTGATGGCCTTTTCGTCAAATTGTTTGGTGCCAAAACACTGGTTGTAATCAGCCTCACGTCCGGCAATCCATTGGAGTTTCGCCAATTGCTCCAAACTCATCCGGTAATACTCTTTTATCTCATTGGTAAATCCTTCTTTGTTCAATGCATCAAAAAGGGAAACACTTCCCAGGTCCTGTTGTAAATAATAACGCCTGTCTTTGGCTGTTTTATAAATTTCTGGAACATTAATCCCGTGTTTGCGGAATAAATCAGTGAAGTAATAAAAGGAATTATTTTCAGCAATATTCTGGTTGAAAGTACCAATTGCAGTTGTTTTGTCTGTCACGAGACGATAATATCTTCTGTCGGAGCCCGACATCGGAATGATGCTGACCGCTTCTGGTTTTTTGCCAAAATGGTCTTCAAAGAGTTGCTCTAAAATCTGAATATCCGTAATCGTTTTGCTCATAATTATTTCTTGGGGTAATCGTAATACACTAATTTCTTTTTGGCCTCTTGAAATTCACTCCAACTTTCTGCATTGAACTTGAAAATAACAATTGCACTCGTTGGCATTTCGCTGCTGATAGCACTGGTACTACAATCATAAACAAATTCACTGATGCCGGGGTTGTGGCCAACTACCATCAGTGTTTTAATATTATCTTCAA
>DLGS01000354.1 GCA_002482815.1 Bacteroidetes bacterium UBA7688 | reverse complement strand
GGATGCCAATGCTGTTGGAAAAAATAGTGTACGACAGCGGTATTGTGGATTGGTGCCTGCAAGGTGAACATGCTGTTTGGGAAATGCAGGTGTTGCAAACGTTTTTTGCCTTTGTGCAAAGCAACAGTACACCACAAACAAGCCTGCGCCAGTTTCTGGAAATTATCGAAAAAATGATTTCGGAAGGTATTCAGTTGTCTTTGCAAAAACTGGTGCAACAGGATAAAGGCGTGCAGCTCTTTACCGCCCACAGTGCCAAAGGTCTGGAGTTTGAATATGTTTATCTGATTGGTTGCACTAAAGATTTCTGGGAGAAAAAATCCGGTGGAAACAGCGGCATTAAATTTCCGGACACGCTGACACGGACAATAGACGAGCAGGATGGTGATTATAAAATTGAGGTGGCCAGAAGGGTTTTTTATGTGGCACTCACCCGAGCAAAAAAACACTTGTTTGTTTCTTTTGCGCAACAGAAAGATGATGGCAAACCATTGGAGCCTTCTGTGTTTGTAGAAGAAATTATCAGTGAAGAAAGACCGCTGAAACGTCATGTGGAAACACGGGACTTTATCAATGAGCTGGCTTTGATGATGAAGCCGGTAGATGATGTTTATCTGAAACTGGTGGATGAACAATTGATGCAAAAACAGTTGGAAAACTTTGCCTTGAGTGCTTCTTCATTGAGTAAATATTTGCGCTGCCCGGTGCAGTTTTATTATGAAGATGTGTTGCGTACACCAGTGTCAGAAAACGATAGTATGGCCTTTGGGACAGCTGTCCATTATGCCTTGGAAAGAGCTTTCCAGGAAATGCTGAAAGCGCCCGACAAAAGCTTTCCTCCTGTGGAGGAAATGCTGAGCTATTTCCGCTACAAAATGCGCGACAAGGAACTTGCCTTTACGCAGTTGCAATATGAGCGCCGCCTGCAATTGGGTGTAGAAATCCTCACGGAATATTATAATGATAATGTTGCAGGATGGAATAAGGATGTTCAGCTGGAGAAATGGCTGCCGGCCAATATTGGCGCAGTTCCGATTAAAGGGAAGATTGATAAAATAGAATTATTGCCAGAGAACCAATGTCGCGTGGTGGACTACAAAACCGGCAAGCCCGACAGTCCGCATACCCGCGAAAACCTGGCTGCACCGAATGAGAAAAATAATATGCTGGGTGGCGATTATTGGCGGCAAATGGTGTTCTATAAATTGCTGATAGAAAACCAGCCTTTCAACAAACTGAACGTGGGAGAAGGCGTGTTTGAATACATCGAAAAAGGGAAAACCGGAACCTATACCCATAAGATTTTTATCCTTCCCAGTGATGAAGAAGTGGTGCGCAAACAAATAGAAACAAGCTACCGTCAAATCAAAAATTATGAGTTTGAAGAAGGCTGTGGAAAGGAAGATTGCAAGTGGTGCAATTTTGCAAGAGACAATAAGGCGACGGTTATTGATTAATTGAATACCTGGAATGACCTAAAACAAAAGCGCCGTACAATCTGAATTGTACGGCGCTTTTAATAATTATAAAGGATGAATGTTATACAGCAAAACTTTCTCCGCATCCGCAGCTGCGGCTTGCATTCGGATTGATAAAATGGAAACCTTTTCCGTTCAATCCATCTGTAAAATCCAGAACGGTATCGCAGAGATACAAATAGCTTTTCAGGTCTGTCACCAGCCTGATGCCGTTATCTTCAAAAACCTGGTCTTTAGGTTGCATTTCGTTATCGAAATCCAGTTTGTAAGACAAACCGGAACAGCCGCCACCTACGACACCTACACGCAGGAAATACTCTTCAGAAAGATTGCTTTCCGCTATCAGTTGTAATACCTTTTCTCTCGCCTTTTCGCTAATCGTAATAGCGCCAATTTCTATAGCCATAATGCTAAAATATTAAGCAGTGTTTATAAAAATTAGTGTGCTTTTTCTTCAACCAGTTCCGGCAAGCCGTTTTTTACTCTGTAGTCGTTGATGGCAGATTTGATCGCATCTTCGGCCAATACCGAACAATGGATTTTTACCGGAGGAAGATTCAATTCTTCAACGATATCCATATTGTCAATTGCACCGGCTTCGTCAATAGATTTACCTTTCAGCCATTCTGTAGCCAAAGAGGAAGAGGCAATCGCAGAACCACAACCAAAAGTTTTAAATTTGGCGTCTTTGATAATTCCGGTTACTTCATCTACTTCAATTTGCAAACGCATCACGTCACCACACTCCGGTGCGCCAACTAAACCTGTACCTACGTTTTTGCTATTTTTATCCAGCGTACCTACATTTTTAGGATTGCTGTAATGATCGATTACTTTTTCTGAATATGCCATTTGATGTATGATTTAAGATTTGTGATTTTATCCAACGCTAAAAGCATTTTTAATTATTCATTTTCAACTTTTAATTGATTTTAGTGGTGTGCCCACTCGATTTTATCAAGGTCAATTCCTTCTTTAAACATTTCCCAAAGCGGGCTCATTTCGCGCAGCTTCAGTACTGTTTCAGTAATTGCTTTGATGGTATAATCTATTTCTGCATCAGTAGTAAAACGACCCAGTCCGAAGCGCAAAGAACTATGAGCCAGATCGTCACCAAGACCCAGTGATTTTAAAACGTAAGATGGTTCAAGAGAAGCTGAAGTACAGGCCGAACCGCTGGATAAAGCGATTTGTTTGTTGAAGCCCATCAGCAAACCTTCTCCTTCTACATATTTGAAAGAAATATTCGCTACGTGTGGCAAACGATGTTGAATATTACCGTTTACATAAGATTCATCAATTTGTGTCAGAGCCGCTTCCAGGCGGTCGCGCATAGCGCTCAGGCGAACTGCTTCTGCATCCATTTCCTGCATACAAAGTTCACAAGCCCTTCCAAAACCAACTATACCCGGAACGTTTAAGGTACCGCTGCGCATACCGCGCTCGTGGCCACCGCCATCCATTTGGGCTGTAACTTTTACCCTTGGGTTTTTACGACGGACATACAAACAGCCAACGCCTTTTGGTCCGTACATTTTGTGCCCGCTGAATGACATCAGGTCAATTCCATCTGCCAATACATCAACCGGTATTTTACCAACAGCCTGTGTACCATCTGTAAAGAAAAGTACGCCGTGTTTTTTAGCGATTGCAGCAATTTCACGGATAGGTTGTACAACACCAATTTCGTTGTTGCCATACATGATGGTAATCAGGATTGTCTTTGGGGTAATGGCTTTTTCCAGTTCTGCGAGGTCAATCAAACCATCAGGTTGAACCTGAAGATAGGTGACTGCTCCGCCTTGTTTTTCAAGGTGTTTGCATGTATCCAGGATTGCTTTATGCTCTGTAGTGCAGGTGATGATGTGGTTGCCTTTGCTGGCATACATTTCAAAAACACCTTTGATAGCCAGGTTGTTGGCTTCTGTTGCACCGGACGTGAAAATAATTTCTTTAGGGTCTGCGCCAATCAGTTTAGCTACCTGCTCACGGGCATAATCCACAGCTTCTTCTGCTACCCAACCAAATGAGTGATTACGGCTGGCAGCGTTACCAAATTTTTCAACGAAATAAGGAAGCATCGTGTCCAAAACACGTTGATCCATTGGGGTTGTGGCATTATTATCCAGATATATCGGGAATTTAAGTTCCATTTTGCTTTGTTTCTTGTTTAGTTTTGCAACTGCGAAGATAGGCTAAACCCTTTATTTTAGCCTATAAATTCTGTTATAATCACATCTTTAAAAACTATTCCTTCTTAAAAATGGTCCGTATAGAACACATTGGCATTGCCGTAGAAAACCTCAAAGATTCCATTGAACTGTACGAGCAACTGCTGAACACACCTTGTTATAAGACAGAAGCCGTTGAGAGTGAATTTGTTGAAACGGCCTTTTTTAAGGTTGGAGATTCAAAAATCGAATTGCTCGAAGCTTCGGACCCGAACAGCGCAATTGCGAAATTTATTGCCAAAAAAGGACAGGGCATCCACCATATTGCCTACGAAGTGGAAAACATCCACGCCGAAATGAAACGATTGGAAGCACTTGGTTTTGAATTATTAAATAAAGAACCCAAACGTGGCGCCGACAATAAGCTGGTTTGCTTCCTTCACCCGAAGACAAGCGGTGGGGTGTTGGTGGAATTGTGCCAGGAGATTGTGTAAGATAAAGATTTAATCAAAAAGCGCGAGATTCTCCAAGAATCCCGCACTTTTTATAGTTTGAAAAATTAAAATATTTATGCCAGTACAACCTCAGGCAATTCTCTTGGCTGGTATTTGCTCATTTCTTTTGCTATGGCTTCGATATGAGGAGGGGTGGTGCCGCAGCAGCCTCCAACCAGGTTAATCCAGCCATTTTGTGCAAAGGAGCCAACAATCGCAGCAGTTTGTTCCGGTGTTTCATCATATTCCCCCATTGCATTAGGTAAGCCAGCGTTAGGATAAGCGCTTACATTACAGGCAGCCAATTGGGCTAATTCTTCAATATGCGGGCGCATTTGTTCTGCTCCAAGTGCACAGTTCAATCCGATACTGATTGGATTGGCATGCATCATTGAAACATAGAACGCTTCCAGGGTTTGTCCGCTCAAAGTGCGGCCTGAAGCATCTGTAATCGTACCGGAAATCATCACTGGCAATTTTTCGATTTTAGTATCATTAAAATATTTCTCAATGGCATACACCGCAGCTTTAGCATTCAGAGTATCGAAAATGGTTTCCACCAAAAGGATATCCACGCCTTCTTCTACAAGGGCTTTGATTTGTTCATAATAAGCATCTGCAACTTCATCAAAAGTGATTGCCCGATAGCCGGGATTGTTTACATCCGGAGATAGAGAAAGTGTTTTATTCATCGGACCAATTGCTCCCGCCACAAACTTCTGTGCTCCGGGATGATCTGCTTTGTAACTATCAACTGCTGCGCGGGCGGCTTTTACTGCTGCACGATTTACCTCATCTGCATAAGCTTCCATTTCGTAATCTGCCAAGGAAACCTTTTGGGCATTAAAAGTATTCGTTTCAATAATGTCCGCGCCCGCGTCCAGGTATTCTCTGTGAATGGCCTGAATGATTTGCGGTTGCGTGATGCACAACATATCATTGTTGCCTTTTACATCAAGGTGCCAGTTTTTAAATTGCTCACCACGGTAGTCAGCCTCTTCCAGTTTATAGCATTGTATCATTGTGCCCATAGCGCCGTCAATTATTAATATCTTGTTGGCAAGCAGGTTCAGCAATGTTTCTCTTTTGGTCATTTTTGTAATGTTTAGGGAATGAATAGTTCAATTCCTGCGGATTGCAAAATTAGAGTCATATCAGGACAAACACAAAAGCTTATTTTTACACCCTAAAAAATCAGGAATGGAAAATTTAGTTGCAAAAGAAAAATTTCTGCGCTCGGAGTTTGTTGCTGCTCTCCGGACGATTAACCCTAACACTGCTCCTTTGTTTGGCAAAATGAACCCGCAGCAGATGGTGGAACACATGGCGGAATATATCAGGTTGGGTCATGGAAAACCGGTCGTTACACAGTTTTTTTATACTGCAGAATCTGTAGAAAGAACACGTGCATTTATAATGAGCGATAAACCTTTTAAAGAAAATACACCCAATCCGATTATGGGAGAAACGCCCAAGCCAATCATTCATCCTACTTATGAAGCTGCTGTTAAAGATGCAGAAATTGCTATTAATGAACTGTTTGAAGCGTTTGGTAAAAATGAAAAGCTCGAAGTAGCCAGCCCGTTTTTTGGTGTTTTGAATTATGAAATGACAATTCAGTTGCTGACAAAACATGCCGAACATCATCTGCGCCAGTTTGGGATAAAATTTTAGTTTCTTCCTCTTTTATGGATTTCATTTGTTTCTGCATCTGATATTACGTTGTCAGGTTTGATTCGCTGCATAGCAGAAAGCACTAAATTTGCGGCGCCTTTATTTTATCAAATAAAAAAAAGGCGCCGCAAATTTAGTGCTT
>DLGS01000344.1 GCA_002482815.1 Bacteroidetes bacterium UBA7688 | reverse complement strand
CCGTTCTTATAATAACAGAATCATTTTGAGCCACAGCAGCGGTCTAACTAAAAAGGGCTGGGCTTATACGGTTTCGGGTTCACGACGCTGGGCAGTTGAGGGCTATGTTCCCGGCACTTCGTTTGATGGCTATTCGGGCTTTGCTTCTCTTGGCAAAGTGTTGAACAGCCGGCAACAAATTTCCCTGAATATTATAGCCGCCCAAAGCAGCAGGGCACGTTCGGGAGCTGCAACAGATGAAGTTTATGCACTTGCAAAGGACAATTATTACAATGCCAATTGGGGTTGGCAAAACGGAGAGAAAAGAAATGCAAGGATTGGCAAAGTCTTTCAGCCGATTGCTATTCTTCAGCTTGTATCGACACCAAGCGATAAAACTCAGTTTTCCAACGCCATCTCTTTCCAACAAGGTCGCAACCAAAGCAGTTCAATTGACTGGCAAAATGCATCGGACCCGAGACCTGATTACTATAGAAATCTTCCAAGCTATTTTCAAAACACCAACCATGTTGCTGCAAATTCTATAACAGAAAACATCAATAACAACCCTGACTTATTGCAGCTCGATTGGGACAGATTTTACAATACGAATAAAGGAAACCTTGAAACACTGCACAACCTGAATGGCAATGCCAATGATAGTTTCAGAGGAGCCCGCTCGTTGTATGTGATTGGTGCAGATGTGGAGCAAATGAGTAAAATATCAATTGGAGGAAATCTACAGCACAAGTCATCTGACAAACTAAGCTTAAGTGGCGGTTATCATTTCATACATCAGCGGTCGGCTTTCTTCAAAGAATTACAGGATTTGCTGGGTGGAGATTACTTTATCAATTACAACATGTTTGCTGCACAGCAGTATCCCGGCAATTCCAGTCTCCGGCAAAACGATTTAAACATGCCCGACCGGGCTGTTCTGAAAGGTGAAAAATACCGCTATCACTACACAAACATCATCAACAAAACATGGGTTTGGGGACAGGCAGAAGTCACCACCAGAAAAGTAAGTTTATATGCTGCTGTTTCCGGAGGGTATACATCTTACCAAAGGAACGGACTATATGCCAACGGACTCTTTCCTGAAAATTCATTCGGAAAGAGCAAACCGGTTTCATTTTTCACTTACAATGCAAAAGGCGGCCTGACATATAAAATAAACGGTCGAAACTATTTTATTATCAATTCGGCTTATTTCACAGAAGATGCAGGCATTAATAATGTTTTTGTTGCACCCAAAACAAGAAACCAAATCATAGAAAATCCGGAGCTGGTGGCTACGAAAAGTATAGAAGGGGGCTATCTGATGAGGGCGCCACGGTTGAATATTCGTGCGATAGCTTATACAACAGATGTAACCAATGCAACCAGCATTC
Organism: Bacteroidetes bacterium UBA7688; assembly: GCA_002482815.1. GTDB lineage: Bacteria > Bacteroidota > Bacteroidia > Chitinophagales > Chitinophagaceae > Rurimicrobium. The sequence goes on along the minus strand of DLGS01000344.1, from coordinate 1,363 downwards.
AGCGGTTTTATAATGACGAACCTGAATACCAGAGTTTCGTCAATTTTGTAATGCGCAAAGTCAATACCAGGTATATCGGAACAGAACTTGCTGCGGAATATGTCATCAACCCATTAATTTCAATCAATGCTGTGGCAAGCATTGGCCAGGCATTTTACACCAACCGTCCGGAAATATTTGTCTACAATGATAATGACACCAACCAAAATCCGGGAAGCAAAAAAGTTTACATCAGGGATTACTACTTAGGCGTGGGACCTCAAAGTGCCTACACAGCAGGAATAACTTACAACAGCAAAAAATTCTGGTATCTCAAATTAAACGGGAACTATCTGGACCGCAACTATGTTTCTGTAAATCCATCCAGGAGAAGCCTGGAAGCCGCTGAACTCGTCACAAAAGACGACCCGCTTTATGCAAAAATATTTGACCAGGAACGTTTGCCTGCGGCTTTTACAATGGACGTTTCCGGAGGGAAATCTATTCGCCTGAATAAGATTTCTAAAAAAATAGGATACGGAACAACCATGTATCTCAATATTGGCATCAGCAATATTTTAAACAGGCTGGATATTAAATCTACCGGCTTTGAGCAGCTGCGCTATGATTTTATCAATAACAATCCTGACAAGTTTCCAACAAAATACATTTATGGATATGGCCGGACATTTTTTGCAAACCTGAGTTTAAAATTTTAGTATAATGAAAACCTCAATTCTATTTTTACAAATATTGCTCTCAACACTTTTATTTTCCTGTGTACAAAAGAAACTTCCTGAGCCTGAAAATTTAAACAACACAGATCCGGGCTATGGGTATTACAAATCAATTGCAGAGCTGAAAAGTAGTATGGGAACGAGTGGAAGCAAGGAAATCAAAGAAGACATTGTGATTTCCGGAACAGTCATTGCTGATGACAGGAGCGGCAATTTTTACAAACAAGTTATCATTGATGACGGGACGGCTGCAATGCCAATCCTCCTGGATGCCTATAATCTTTACAATGACTTTCCCGTAGGCCGGAAAATTTATATCCATTGCAAAGGTTTATACACAAACTATTATTACAAACTACCCCAGCTGGGTTATGTGCCGGATGAGCGTGGAGCCGTAAGTCCAATCCCTGTTTTGCTATGGAAAAACTACATTGTAAAAGCCAACATGGGAAACGAAATAAATTCCATAGAAGTAAGTATAGCTGATGCAATGAAAGCCAAACCCGAATTATTCAACCGGCTGATAACACTGACAGATGCTCAAATCGCCGATACCGCTTCTGCATCGTCTTACGCTCTACCACCATCCCTTTCCTCTGCGACAAATATTTTGTTGACCAATTGCGATAGTAATACAATTGCCTTGC
>DLGS01000366.1 GCA_002482815.1 Bacteroidetes bacterium UBA7688 | reverse complement strand
AAATCCGACATTAATAATGATCAATATGGATTACAAATGCATTTTGATCATTATTAATGTCGGATTTCGAAAATACACACTTCATTGTCTAATTTTAACTCACCATTGAGGCGCAAATTCCGCCTCCGATAAGGAAATAAATTCCTGCAGCGATTAATAGTTTTTTCGCATTTTCTGGTTTGGTATTAAGCCTGCTCAAACCAAGCAACAATAGAATAATTGCCGGGATATGGAATATCAGGTATATGATGAAAATCAGAATTCCCATTTTCTTATAATTAGATTGTTTGTGCTCTTAGTTTTTCTAAATAATCTCTTTTTTCATCTCTGTAAAAAAGATTCATTGTTTCGAATGGAATTATTTTATTGTCCTTATTGATAATGTGTACACATGATTTTTTTATTGCCCTTACGTCAAAGTTGTGAGCATCGATAAATTGCATTATAATAACTCTAAAAAGGTTGTCATAACTTAAAGTTGGTGCCTTCACAAAAGGTAAACAGCAAAGTAAGCTATGTAGCTTTGATGAAGCTTTTTCAGTGGATGTCCCGGTACTGAAAATTTCAAACATTTTACGATGCAATTCCACATCTTGTTCATAAACGATTGTATTCTTACTGTTATCCAGTAAGTCAGTTGGATTGATATATCTTGTAAGAGGAATAACTTTTCCTGCCAGCTTTAAAACATATCCCATCACTAATGCATCAGGATTACAAGGAACTGGTATCAAATCGTCCGCAGTAAAAATATCAGTTTGTTCAAGAATTTTTCTCCTGACTTCAGTAAGGGTTATTCTATCTGTCTCATGGTTGAAATTATCTAGTCTTCCAGCTATTTGAGTTGGTTGAAAAGTAACACCTCTTACACATTTTTGTTTCAAAGCATACTCAATAGTTTTACCAATTTCGTCATCATTTAATCCCTTTTGAAGCGTGATGACTAAAGTTGTTGACAGATTTAATTTATTTAAATTTTCAATCGCTTTCTCTCTTATCTTACGTAAATTGGCTCCACGAAGGGCGTATAAAGCATCTTCTTTAAATGAATCAAATTGTAAATAAATTTCAAAATCAGGTGAATAGCTTTTTAGTCTCCTGGCAAATTCAATATCCTTAGCAATTTCAATGCCATTAGTATTAATCATTATGTGCTTTATAGGTAATGTTTTTGCATAGTCCAGTATTTCTAAAAAATCAGGATGTAAAGTTGGCTCTCCTCCGCTTATCTGCACCACATCTGGTTCTCTTTCATTTTCAACTATTGTATCAAGCATTACCTTAACCTCTTCAAATGTCCTATGCCTTCCATGTGTTGGTGATGAGCCGGCATAACAAGTAGGACAGGTAAGATTACATCTATCCGTAATCTCTATTATAGTCAGACAAGAGTGTTGCTCATGATCGGGACAAAGGCCACAATCATACGGGCAACCAAAGTGCGTTTTAGTATTGAATTTATAAGGGGTTTCTGATGGTTTGTTGTAGTTTCTGAGATTTTTATAATATTCAATATCATCTGCAATCAAAACTTTAGAATTGCCGTGTTCCGGACATCTTTTCAGCATATAGACGTTATTGTTTTCAAAAACAATTTTAGCATCAATACGCTTTAAACATTCCGGGCACAAACTTATCGTATAATCGTAGTAGGTATAGGGTCTAGTAGGCATTACTTATTATTTTTTTTACAGTTGGAATATAATAGATCCACATCGTTATACATAGCCACTGAATAGTGCTTAATCCTAAAATGAAAAACAGATTTGGTTTAAGTATCTCTATAAAAAAACGAAAACCAAAATAGGAAATCATAAATATCTTAAATAATAAACCACTGCCATTTTCTTTATAAAAGCTAATTTTTTTAAGAACGATAAAAAGAGAGATCAAAAAAAGTATTTCGTATAATGAAATTGGGTGCCTTTTCAACCCGTCGCCTAAATCCATCCCAGTAAAAAAATGAGTTTCTTTTCCGTAAGTAAATTCGTTTACACCGCTTAAAAAACAACCAATACGGCCTATAATAATTCCTATTAAAATAGGGAAAGTAAATAAATCGCCTGAGGAATGACTTTCATTTATAATTTTTTTTGAAAATTCAACACCAATTAATCCTCCGAATAAGCCCCCCATTATTGTTTTTGTATTGAATAACGTCACGATATTACTGAGTGTAATATCGAAATTAGGATTTTCTAAATAGCCGATAATTCTTGAACCCAAAAAAGCTCCGACTATCGCACCCAGTATTATGGATAGACGATTTTTGCTTGATATCTGGTCTGGAGTATTTTTTCTTAAAAAAATATAATATCTGAAGGCAATAAAAAATGCCAGGTATTCCAATACCAAATGGATGTTTAGCTTAATGCCGAAAATTATTGGTTCGAAGGGTATTGTCATCCATGTTATTTTTCACTTAATTAAAAATAACTCCTCACCTGTTGCTTTCCCCAAAAACGTACTCCCATTCCCGGTCGATGCGCCGTTGTCACAATACCGTTTTCGTATTTCAATCCGTCGGCAATATCTTCACTTAACAGCAAAGGTCCATCCGCATCCAGTTCGTCTACCAGCGGCGACAGGTGCACCATTGCTGCTGTGCCGATACTGCTTTCATTCATCGAGCCCAGCATGATTTTTAGCCCGAGTTGGCGTGCTTCTGTTATCATGCGCATTGCTGGTGTTATGCCTCCACATTTGGTTAACTTAATATTGATCCCATCAAAAGAATCTGCGCATCGGACAACATCCTTTTCTGTCACACAACTTTCATCTGCAAATAATGGAATGTCAGAAATTGCTTTTAATTCTTTCATCGCATCCCATTCTGTTTTGGCCAGTGGCTGTTCCATTAAATGTACACCCAGTTTTTTCAGTTCCGGCAACAGTAGTTTTGCTTCTTCAAATGTAAAAGCTTCATTGGCATCCACCCTGAAAGGCTTGTCTGTATGTGCTCTCAGCGAGGCAATAATTTCAATGTCTGCAGTGCTGCGCATTTTTATTTTGTAGGTATTCCAGGGATGAGCCTGCATTTTCTCCAGCATTTTTTCGGGTGTGTCTATTCCCAAAGTATAATCTGAAGCTGGTGTCTTGTCGGAGGTGATTCCTAATATTCTTCGTAGCGGTGCATTGCGCATTTGGGCAAACAAATCCCAACCAGCAATATCCAAGGCGGCAATCAGAAAATTGTTACCCGGAAATAAATGGTGTAGGAAATGCCAGAAGCGTTGTGGGTCTGTAAGCGCATAACGTTCGATAGGCAGGCATTTGGCGTTCAGTTCTTCAATCATCGCATCGACGGAGACACCATAATAGTTAATTGCCGGTGCTTCTCCGTAGCCGCACCAGTTGCGCAGCCCCAAAGAAACAATTAAAGTTGGTTGATGTGTTTTTGTACCTTTCGAAATCGTAAAAGGCAATTCAAAAGGCAATTCAAAAGAATAATGACGCAGTTGCAGCATTGGATAAAATTGCGACTATTTTTGCAGACAATAAAACAAAATTAATGCCTCGTATTCCATTCTGGATTTTTGCAGTTATTGCAGTACTTTATTTTTCGGCTGTCAGGGTCGACCTGATGGATATTGACGCTACGCAATATGCTGAAATCAGTCGTGAAATGGCACAAAGCGGCGATTATCTGCATATCTATGACCGGGGCAACAATTACCTGGACAAACCGCCTTTTCTTTTTTGGATAAGTGCGGCGAGCATTAAGGTTTTTGGTGCTACCAATTTTGGCTATAAATTACCTTCAATACTATTAGCACTGCTGGCTATTTATGCTACTTATCGCCTGGCGAAATTATTGTACGATGAAAATACCGCACGGGTTGCTGCTTTGATTTTAGCGACCTGTCAGGGGATGTTCCTGATGACACAGGATGTAAGATGTGATTTGACCTTAATGGGGCTTGTTATCACCAGTCTCTGGATGATAAAGGAAGCAGAAATCAAACGGCAATGGTGGAATGTTTTAGGTGGCACCTTTGCAATTGCCTGCGGTATGATGACCAAAGGGCCAATTGCGTTAATGGTGCCGGCGTTTTGCTTTGGAACAGATTGGGTGTTGAAGCGCAACTGGAAGCATATTTTTAATTACAGGCATTTGGTCGATGTTAGCATCATAGTCATTTTACTGATCCCGATGAGTATTGGTTTGTACCAGCAATACGACCTTCATCCGGACAAATTTATTGATGGGAAATCAGGCGTTTCTGGTTTGCGATTTTATTTCTGGACCCAGAGTTTCGGCCGCATTACCGGTGAAAATGTCTGGAATAATGGAGCAGATATTTCCTTTCAACTGGTGAATATGCTCTGGTCCTTTCTGCCATGGATTTTTGTGTTGCTTCCGGCTCTTTTTCTCAATGTCCGTACTATTTTTCGTCAAAAATTTAAACTGACACAGCAGCAGGAATGGATTTCTACCGGTGGTTTTATGTTGAGTTACCTGGCAGTAGGTTTGTCTAAATACCAATTACCGCATTACATTTTTGTTGCCTTCCCCTTGGCGTCAATTGTTTGTGCGCAATTCTTCAGGGATTGTTTTGTATTAAACCTGTATCCTAAGCTGACAAAGGTTTTGACAAAAATAATGATTGGTGCCGGTGCGCTGTTATTTGTAGGTGTTTTGATGATTTTATTGTTTGTTTTTCCGGCAGCGTGGTATTGGCTGGTCCTGTGTGCAGTTTGTCTTTCAGTTTACTTTTTTATTGTGCTGCGCAAAAAATTGCCAGGGAAAATAATCTGGGTGGGCGCTGCTGTAATGATTTTGATAAACGTTTTTCTTACGCATCATTTTTATTATGAACTGATGAAATACCAGGTGGGAACCGTTGTAGGAAAATACATCCGGACGAATAATATTCCGAACAATAAAATAATGGTTTACCGGATGAGCGATCCGCTTAATTCTTTGCATTATAATGCAGACAGGGTTATCAGGATTCAGCGCGACAAAGGTTATTTGCCTTCGCAAACCGGAGATTACATTTTAACCCAAAAAGCAGGATTGGAGGATTTGCGGGAAAGAGGATATTCCTTGCAGATTTTAATTGAAAATGAATTGTTCAAAGTAAGCGAACTGAAAGGGGAGTTTATGTTGCCTTCTACCCGTAAAGAAGCAACAACTACCTACTATTTCTGTAGAGTGTTGCAGCAGGGGAATAGTTTAGCTGCGCAATAATTTTTGAAGAGCATCTGTAAGTTGAATGGGTTTTATGCTTTCCATATCTTTCGTTACGGCTTTATAAAACTTGTTTTTTTTGCTGTGGAGATATTCTCTTGTATAAATCGTTTTTACATTCTCAAAACCGGCTTCTTCATAAGCTACGAATCGTTTGGCATTGACACCATTCGCCAGGATTACGGTTGGTTTATTAAAAGATACACCGGCATGTGCAGCCATTGTGTCGCCTGTGATAACCGCTGCTGAGCTTGATATTACCTCCAGTGTCTCAACTAGATTAGTTTGCCCGACAATAGATTTGCATAGGGTTGAGGCTATAATTTTCTCCGCAATTTCTTTTTCATTTTTACCGCCCGACAACAAAGGTTCGTATGCACTTTGCTGTAATGATTTTACCAGTTCTATCCAGTAATCAACAGGCCAGGTTTTGCTTTTTGCCGAAGCACCAATAAAACAAATGACCTGCTTTGGAAAATGATTCGAATTTAAAACAGGAAGGGTCGGGCGTTCAAGTTTGACATTTGTTCCACTTGCGAATGCGGCAAATTTCCGGTTAAAGATAAATTCGTGCTCCACATTGCCCTCCGGAAAAAACTGATTATACACTGCATCAGATATCTTATTGGCTTTGGCTATTCCCCGGGAATTATGAACCCCCATGCGTATAGGGGCTCCGGTTGCCAGGACGATTAAATCATCCAACAGCAAGGGTCTGGTGCGTGAGGGACAAATCACTGTTCCAAAATTTTCATTCTGGATTTCTTTCAGCAATTTTTCTCTGTATAATGAATCTGAAAGATATAAATGCTTGTCAACCCAAATGGTTTCATCAACTGTTATGGAGTCGTAGGCTTCAAAAATTGGCTTCCAGACGATGTTGCCAATCAACGTGATTTTGTAATCTTTAAAACGATCAGCTTTTTTGTAAACGCCTAAGCAATTACGCCACAACAAATAATCACCGATATCGTCCAGGCGCACGAGTGCTAATTTATTTTCAACAGAA
>DLGS01000245.1 GCA_002482815.1 Bacteroidetes bacterium UBA7688 | reverse complement strand
ATAAGGTGGCGTGAATTCCTGATGCTGCGGTGTAGGCGTGATAACAAGTATACTGAACGAAGGCAGGTACTTGCAGGAATCAACGCTTACTTCCAGCCTGTAAGAACCACCCGATTTAGAGGTAGTCGTAAAGGTCGGATTACGTTCGTCAGAAGTAAATCCATCAGGACCATACCATTTGTATTTTGCCCCGGCAATGAAAGGAACCGTGAAGGTTGCTGTTGCATCCGCACATAAAGGACCGTTATTGGTAATCGGCGGTCCCGGAGGACGAGGATCTGTCAGGTCAACTGGACCATAATAAGGACTGCTCTTACAACCATATTTGTTCGTTACAACAAAGGTGGTATAAGATCCGCCATACAAACCGGTAATGGTATAAGATTTGGCCGCATCTGTAGTTATCGTTATCGGGGGGGCAGGAACACCATTCCTGTCATAAGTAAGCGTATAAGTTGTATTCGCTGAATCGCTCGTAAACGTTATCGTGCCATCCTTCGCACCGCAATACGTAGGATCCGTAAAAGTGAAATTATCCAGCTTGGGGATGGCGCGCGTGATAACCTCAATTCTTTCCCGTTCACTTTCACAAAGGGCGCCGGTAATCTGACTTACATAATAATATTTAATACCAGCAGCAAGTGTATTAGGTGTCATAGCAGTTGCAGGTGTTCCTCCTGACGCTGCACTATAATATAATAAACTGGAACCGGGAGTAGCTGTAGCCGCTGCAGACAATGGTGCAGCAGCATCATACTGACAATAATATAGCGGCGTAATCACTTTTGGTTTTAAGGGATTGGCAATCGGATCAATCGTTATGGTTACGGGTGGAATAGGACACAATGTACTAATAGCTGTAGCTGTATACGTTATCGGGACAGTTCCTGCTGTGGCAGTTGTACGAGAACCCACAGTATCACTCAAGCCAGTAGTTGGAGACCATTTCCACTGGTAAAAATCTCCACCCAGAATGTCAATTTTTACAGTTTTACCATTACATGCTTTAATTGTATCGCCGGACTGGAAAATTTTTCCACCGGCATTAAGAGTAGGTTTTAATTCTTCAAATGCAGAATCAACATCTGCTTCACTCAAAACATAAGCGTAGGAAAGTTGTGTACTATCTCCGCCTCGAAGAGAATCGATTTTAAAGACAATACCAATACCACAATCTTGAGTAACAAGGCTATCCACTTTTAAAACTGCTGCAGAAGTACCATTTCCGCTATGCAGTTCATGCAACGAATCAGAGGGCGTTAATCCTGAGGTTGTAATATAAGGTCTTGCACGACAGTCGCGGGAAGCCAATCCTAAATAAGCTTTAATAACTGATGTTCCAATCCCGGTAACTAATGTTTTATTATTGGGGCTTGGAAGTTTGTAAACTATTTTATTATCCGTGGTAAAAGAACCGCCCCCTGGAGTAGGAACTTCCTGATCAGGATCCACTGTTCTGTCGTAATAAATATCGTAAATAGTTGATGTGGTACTGTTTTTAATTTTTACCGTAGTGGTAAAATATAATTTATCCTTTTTCAACCTGGTGACAGCCGTTATTTTCAGACCACCTAAAGTACCTTCCCAAGTACCTTCTGTAACTCCTCCAACACTTGTATAGGTAGTCATAGTGCCGGTAAGACCGCCTGTAAAAGAAGTTCCACCTGAACCACGCCATGCCTGAGCCCATACTCCGTTTAATTCCATATCCCAACCTTCCTGGGGAGAACCTGGCAGAAAATAATCTCCGATATAATTGGGTGCACCAACTGTCCATCCATCTTTATCGGGATCTGCAACAAACCCCAATAATAAGCCAACACCTCTGGGATGATAACCTGCAGGAGCATTACCCTCTGTACCAAATGCGCCATTCTGAGCTATACCGACCTCCACATAATCACCTTGCAAAAAAGTTTCAGACCCTACAAGTTGTGCCGTTGAAGTTTTACTTGAGAGAATTGATGCTGTTAACATCAAAAAGGAAAAAACACGTAAAATTTGTTTCATAAAATAATTTTAATTAAAAATTAACTGTCGAAGGCGGTTTTTAGAATAACAAGTTTACGAAAAAATCGAATGCTTGCAAAATAAATTTACCCTTTGAAATCATCTCATAGACAGGAATTTTCGTGGAAAAGTTGGGTAATTGAGCTGCAGAAAGGTCATTATTTTACACATTAATTTAATCTACACATCTTGGCGGTTCATTTCCTTTAAGAAACAGGAAGCTTAATTACTTTACACCAAATTCGCTCGGCTTATTTATTATCAGTTTGTGGTGTTGCCTGTTGCCCTAAGATAAAAATAAGTAAATGTTGCCCATCTAGGCTCTATTTGGGTGAAATTATCCTTTCTCAAACCAGATTTTTCTCTAGTGTATTGTACAGACAGATATATCTGTTTCTAACAAAACAAATAATTAAAGAAAAACTAAACGATGATAAACTGACCTTTAAATACTACCTGTCCGCCCGCCATCTACCGGGATGCTGGTGCCATTGACATAAGCGGCAGCAGGCGAAGCCAGAAAAGCGACCATAGCAGCAATTTCTTCAGGCAGGCCAAAACGCCCGGCCGGAATTTCAGCCAGCATTTCCTGTGTCACTTCGTCTTTTTCTATACCGGACTTTGCAGATTTATTTTCAATAATAGCACTAAGACGGCCTGTGGAGGTCGCTCCCGGCAAAACATTATTTACCGTAATACCGAATGCACCCACTTCATTTGCCATTGTTTTGGCCCATGAAGCCACCGCACCGCGAATGGTATTGGAAACACCCAAACCTTTCAGAGGAATTTTGACAGAAGTTGAAATGATGTTGATTACACGTCCATAACCCGCCTCTTTCATAGCCGGCAAAACAAGTCCTGTAACGATATGATT
>DLGS01000379.1 GCA_002482815.1 Bacteroidetes bacterium UBA7688 | reverse complement strand
GGAAAAAGTGTGGATCGACTGGGAAGCCTTTGCACAATACGCCTTCAATAAATCTCACTCTACCTGCTATGCCCTGGTGGCTTACCAAACGGCCTATCTCAAAGCGCATTATCCATCGGAGTATATGGCGGCGGTGCTGAACAATGCCAACAGCATCGACAAGATTACTTTCTTTATGGAAGAGTGCCGCAGTATGGGTTTGAAAGTGCTGGGTCCCGATGTCAATGAATCACTGAAAGGTTTTGCGGTGAATAAAGAAGGGGTTGTCCGTTTTGGAATGGGCGCCATCAAAGGTGTGGGTGAAGCAGCGGTGGAAGACATTTTATTGGAAAGAAAAAAAGGTGGTCCGTTTACGTCTGTGTTCGATATGGTAAAACGGGTAAACCAACGAACCGTCAACAAAAAATCAATTGAGAATTTAGTTTTGGCCGGTGGTTTTGATAGTTTCAAAGAAATGCACCGTGCCCAATATTTTTACACCCCTCCGGGTGAAATTATCAACAACCTGGAGCGTATTATCCGCTTTGGCAACCAATACCAGGCCGATGCGAATATGAACACCAACAGTTTGTTTGGGGTAATGGAAATGCCGGCAGTAAAGCCTCCGGAAATCCTGAATTGCGAGCCCTGGTTGCTGCCCGAATTATTGGAAAAAGAAAAGGACGTTGTCGGTATTTACCTGAGTGCGCATCCGCTGGATGGTTACAAATTTGAGATGGAGAATTATGGTTTTTCGCCCATCAACGATCTGGAAAACCGCAAGAACAGGGTAGTGCGCATTGCCGGTTTTGTGTCCGATGCCAAAGAATTATATACCAAAAAAGGTGACCTGTATGGTCGTTGTGTGCTCAACGATTACAGCGGCAAAATGGAACTGACTTTCTGGAAAGAAAACTTCGTGAAGTATGGTGACTACCTGAAAGACGGACAGAAAATTATGATTACCGGCAAGTATGCCGAAATGCGTTTCCGCCCCGGTGTATGGGAGTTTGAAGTGCAAAGTATTGTGTTGCTGGAGCAGGTCAGGAAATTGCTGACGAAGAAAATTTCGATGCGCCTTCCATTACATAAGCTCAACGAAAAAACAGTTCAGTTTTTTGCAGAAAACCTGCAGCAAAACCCGGGCAGCACCGAATTTACTATCCAGGTAGCCGACCTTACTACCATGCAAAGTGTGGGATTGCGCAACGGAACTTCAAAAATCCAGTTGAATGACGAACTGGTGCAATACCTGAATGAGCATGACTATATTGAATATTCGGTGGAAGTATCTTAGGAATGTTTGATGTTTAATGACGAATGTTTAATTGGAGATTCAGTAAACAAGTTGAATAAGTTCGATTATGAAAAAAGGCGTTGCTCCAAGTGCAACGCCTTTTTTCATTATTACTCCTTTTGGAATTTAAGCTGTTGTGTATTCCCGTTTTTATTGCTTAGCCGAATCAGGTATATGCCATTTTGTAGTGTTTCAAGATTGACGCTTTTTTGAGCAGCATTGATGTAACGAGTTATGATTAACTGCCCTTGTAAGTTATAAACACTCAACCTGTTCTCATCCTTTAAACCATCAATGAATAATACATTTTTAACAGGATTGGGATAGATATTGAGATGGCTTGATGGATTTGTTATAGCAACTACAGATAGCTTTTCTGAATCAATACTGAAGCTGTCATTGTCTATCATAGCCCGAAAAATAATACTTCCGGTTGTGGGTCGGGTGTAGGTACTGGTAATTTTACAGTCAGAACTGATATTAGCTATTGTCGGGGTGAAACTACCGGTGCTTGCTGAAAATATTCCCTGTAACATCGGGAAAGCACCTGCAGGTAATGTATCCCCGGTATTTAACTTAAGCACCCCTGTAATTGGAAATGTGCTCACCATATCATAGGGCAGGCCATCATTTGCACTCCATGTAACGGTCACCCAGTTATACAATTGAAAGAGATTGTCCCACCCTATAATGTTCTTAAATAGGCCTGTAGTATCACTTTCACCATACCAACATCCATCTGAATAAAATCTTCTTTTGTTGATTACTTCGGTCTGGCGTGTTTTATCTGTGCGCGGATTAAATATTCTGGTGTTGGTAAATGTGCTGAAATGCTTATTCTCCAGGGCATTTGCCGCATTGGTGTCATCGGATACATTGCCAATAATCTCACTGTTGTTTATTTGAAGCTGATGGGTATTTTGAATCAGAAAGCCTGCGGTGCCAAACTTAGCTGTGTTGCCTTTTATTAAAACATTATACAGAGTGGAATAACCACCGGCACCACCCTTATCAAATCCGCACAAAGCGCCGCCCCCATTCATAGCATGGTTGTTGATGATTTGAATTCCCGGACCTTCGAATAACACAGAATCATCATTTACAACACCGCCACCCACATCTTCGGAAGTGTTGTTGCTGATAATAATATTGCCTTTAAGTAAAATACCAAACCCTGATTCTCCGGGAGCCATTGGCGGAGCTGTAAAGGCGATCCCGCCTCCCGTAAATTTTGCAAGATTATTACTGATGTCAATTTTGCCGCCTTTGGAATCCATCACCATTGTGGTATTTTTACTTCGGTTGATGCAGATGCCACCGCCCCGGAGTGCAATATTATTATTGATCATTACATTGCCCGAAATAAATAAGTTCCCGACATCTGAATTGATACCACCACCCAAACCCGGAGTGGTTTCTCCGGTTATGTTATTGTATATTTTAATGGAGGGTTGAAGGGCATCCTCTCCACCAACAATAAATAATTCGCCTGGAGCATCATTACTGATTCCTCCCCCATTACTTCTGGATTCGTTCCCTCTGATAATGATATTGCCAAGTAATAAGAGTCGCATTTGATTTTCTATCCCTCCGCCAACACCCAAACTTTTACCCCCGGTAATAATCAGGTCCTGCAATTTTACAGTATCCGTAACGGATGGAATTATTTCATTCGGAAGTACTAAAACGGAACCTGCACCCATACCATTAATGGTTGTGGTATCAGTGCCTGATATAGTTCCTTTTATGAAAATATACTTTGAAATGGTATCATTACTCTCATAAAATGTGTGAGCGCTCATACGGACCTCATCTCCATTGATGGTGTTGGGCAAAGCGCCTTTCAGGGTAGAATAGCCCGGGCTCAGTGGAATACCTCCACGGTAAATCGTGACTGTCTGCGCCTGAACAACTAAAGTGAAAAAGGAGGCGATTAAAATATTGATAATTAATTTCATATTGTTGTATCGATAATTTAATATTTTGCGCTAAACTAGTCCTTTTTATGAAAAATAGATCTGTAAAATACCAGCAGTTATATTTAAAACCAGTTGGGATTTATTGAATGTATTGCGTTTTCAAGACTACTGATGATGAATTGTGTACAAGTTGTTGATAATAGAATATCCTAATGATAATATTAACGAAACGCTTGTTCCGTCATTGAACAAAAAGACTAATTTTGTCTTTCTAATTTACATTTTAAAATTAAAAACAACATAAAAATGGCAGCTGTATATACTGATGCAAATTTTGAAACAGAAGTGTTGAATGCCGACCGTCTTTCGGTGGTAGACTTCTGGGCTCCCTGGTGTGGTCCTTGTTTGGCTTTAGGCCCTACAATCGATTCTTTGAGCACTGAGTATGAAGGTAAAATCAACGTTGGTAAAGTGAATGTGGATGAAAATCCAAACCTTTCCATCAACTACGGTGTTACCAGCATCCCATGCGTTCTTTTCATCAAAGGTGGCCAGGTAGTGGACAAACAAGTTGGTGCTGCTCCAAAATCAGCTTACGACAAAAAAATCCAGCAACATCTTTAATCAGAATTTCATTTCTGCAATCAAAAAAAGGACGCCTGCTCATTGAGCGGGCGTCCTTTTTGCTTCAGTACTCAGTTGATGCGTATTTTAATGTGTGTTTTTAAACAATTAAATTTCTTCTTCCCGATTAATAATCATACTTTTGCACCCACATCGCGAGGTAGAGCAGCGGTAGCTCGTTGGGCTCATAACCCAAAGGTCTCAGGTTCGATCCCTGACCTCGCTACAAGTGGGAGTTTTCTCCCAAATATCACTGGGCTGTTCTATATAGAGCAGCCCTTTTTCTTTTAGTATCAGTGAGTTATGGGAAAACACAGGATTGATTTTTGGTGTTCGAACAGTACCATTTAAATACACGAGACCGTGGTCGAACACCGTTTTTATCAGCATAAATTGCTGTTCAGCGTCAATACCTTCATACACTTTTGGAATGTTAGTCAATAGGGGTAATTTCTTTCTTAATTCTTTCCAGTGACTACTATTATCCTGCTTCAAATCAATTATAGCACTTGTTAGTTCTGCGCGTTCAATGTTGTATTTCTTATACCATTTTTTGTAGGTGACAGATTCAATTTCTTCCTTCATAAATTTTGCCTCTAATCTGTCTATATTGTTATCTACTTCTTTTAACTGGCTACTTTTTAAAGCCAATTGTTTTACCTGTAATTCAAGTGCAACTTTGAAATGTTCGTTTATTTCTGTGGTGAGATAATTCAAGTGCTCTTCCGTAAGACTAAGATGCTCCAATATTTCCCTGAACTGCTTGTGAAGTTTTGCTCCGGATACATTTACAGCCCTATGTTGTTTACAAAAATAATATACATATTGCTTGGACTTGCCCTTACTCCATGCGGCAGTCATATGATGGCCGCACCAGCATTTTAAGATTCCCCTTAATGGAAAATCACTTTTCAAATGGGTTTTTAATGGAATCCTGTTATCAAGCATTTGTTGAGCCAACCAAAAATCAGACTCACTTATAATTGGTGTATGAATTGCCTTCACATAACGTTCCGGTTGTTTTAAACTTGCAGGTAACTTAATTAATCCTGCATAAAGTGAAGTGCTTAATATTCTAGGAATTACACTGTTTCCTGACCGGTTTAATCCATCCCGTTTTGCTTCAGTATGTATCTGTCCAATAGGCATGCCTTTTAGATATTTCCTGAAAATTTCCTGTATTATTTCTGCCTTCTCCTCTACGACAACAAGGATACTTTTGCCTTCTGCATCACGTTCATTTTTATACCCTACTGGAGCCATATTCACATACCTGCCCGATTCCAACGCATTGCGTATACCTCTTCTAGTTCTTTTTCGTATTGACAATAATTCCTGATTTGCCATTAAATATTTAAAGGCACGATGAATAAACACATCGGGGTCATCAGGGTCAAGATCTAATGGTTCATCTATTGAAAGAACCTTTAACCTATATTTCTGCTCGAAGGATTTGATCTTTCCCAAAGCTTCAGAGATATCCCTGCTAAACCTGTCGTGTGCCATTACAATCAGGTAACGGACATTTCCTTTGTGTTTTTTAATAAAGGCTTCTAAAGCCATAAAATCTGCACGATCAAATGTATCACTGCATTGGCCATTATCCTTAAAAAGCGCAGTTAAGTCCAGATTATTGCGAGAGCAATAATCCCTTATACTTGCTTCCTGGTCTGATAACGAATATTTAGATTGATCTTTTGCGCTCAAGCGCGTATAGCCTATAGCATTCATACCTTTTTACCTTTAGGGTTAAGAATAATTTCAACAATTAATTTTGCCATCAAATCAAGCAACTCCTTTTCTTCTGCACTCATGGCTCGCCATTTTAATAATTACAATTAAAGGCGGCTTTGATAATATTGGGGCGACTGAAACAAAGATAACAAAATGTTGGTTCAATTATAAATAATAAACCATAAAATAATTATTGCCCGTTTCTTTTGCTACTTTTGAATACAAAGCAATGAACAGAGCCTATAAAATAACCTACAGTATTTTGCACAATGCAAGATTAAAAGAAGTGAATTTTCACGGCAAGTTAATGTTGCCACTATACATTAGAATAGTTCATAACAGGGAATCAACTTTACTTAAAAGTTATTATTTCGATCTTTATCAGAAGCCTTTATATAACATAAAAAGCCTGGCTGGAAATAAGCCGCCCTCCCTTGAAAAGATTATAGAGAGGGAAAATGAGCTTGTAACATTTATTTTAAAAAAAATTTCAACTCATTTTTCTTTAGATCTCTTTAAAATTGAATACTACTATTATAGTCGTAATATCCTTTCGCTAATGGAAGGCGATTTTCTAAATTACTTAACTACTTTCTTGCAGGACGAAGGGCTACCAGTTTTATCGACGTTAATTAATAATAATCTAACTTATTCGATAGAAAGTCTAATGGATGATTTAAAGTCGGGACTAAAGCAAACCTTGTACACAAAACTTATGGAAAATGCTGTCTTTTACGCACCTCCCTACATTCCATTAATGGCATACATTAAATCATTGAAAACTGAACTTCCATTATTTCTACCAGTTTTTATTTGGGATAATGATGAAGTAAAGAAAAATTTCAAAAATTTTTTGAGTCTGAAATATTCTCAATATTCTGAAAATACTGTTTTTAAATTTATTGATAATATTGTAAAATGAGTTTTATAATTGATTATATAAGCCTCACATTTTAATACTATTATTATAAATAGCACTTCTAAGTTTGATAATTATATTCCTCATATACCTGCTTTGTTGTATGGAAAACATGCTTCGACAGCCAGAATAGTCCATAAAATTATTATTATTTGGTTTGGTAAACTTTTGTCTGTAAGTCTTAACAACAACTACTTTTTCTCTTGAACACTCTACACATTCAATATCTGTAAGATCTGTCTGTACCGGAATATCAGTAATATTACTCACAGAAACTTGTTGCATATCATCAACATGCCAAAGTCCAAGCCAGTGTCCAACCTCATGACTCAAAAGATGATAATTTAACCCTACCCAGCTATAGTTCAGATTTACACCATCATTTTCAATATCGATACTTTCAATAGGAACACTTGTAATTCCTTCAGACCCGCCACATTTTACTCTAAGTTTACTCACATAAACATTCAATGTATTTTCTGGATTTTGAGGCGGGCTTAGTTCTCGAAATTTTGAAGTATTTGTACATTTATGGATTTCTTTTGGCTCGACTTTTAAATAAATTATTTCTTTCAACTTAAAGTGAATGCGTGGATTGCCGATAACAGGTTTATACTCATTAACGACATCATTTAAGCCAGTATTTAAATTTTGAAAATCGTTATCAAGTTCTTTCAGCTCCGCAAGAATTTTTTCTCTTGGAAGCTTTGTTGTGCTATTACCATACTTACTTTTTCTTACGGTTTCGCTTATTCCATTATCTGGTATTGTGTCTACATAAATTACGTGAAAAATTACTGGAATTGTTATAAGTCTTCCATCATCTGTTTGTGCCGAAGCTTTAATACTTATAAGAAGTAATGTGGTCAAATAAATTAATTTTCTCATAATATTATTTTCTTTTAGAATTTTCCTGCCGTTTTAAGTTATAGATTAATGTTCACAAACTTTGATTCTTCGATATCTAAGTTATATTTTTTTCTTATAATTTCTGTAAACACATCAATACGCGTTCCGAACATGTATTGCTTATTTTGGCTAGGCAAATCGCTCATAATCGCAATTAATTTTTTTTGAATTGGCACGCCCTTTAATTTTACCTGAGCTGGGGTAAACCAAAGTCCAGAACCGCTTATTCCAAATAAATCTGGGCCGTTTACAAACTTGCCAGTTGAATAGTCTTTAACTTTATTTTTATTATAATGAACCACAATATTACTTTCGGTGTTACATCCAAGCTCTTCATAAATTTTAGGATCAGAAGGTATAGTCACATATAAAAATGGTCTACTTTTAAGAGATTTTTTAAAGGAATTATACTTGGACATTGAGGCAGGGAAACCAACAGACTGATACATAGGCATATATTTTATAACGTGATTAATACCTAACTCCTCTTGGCCTGTAAAAATGTACGTACCTTTAATTTTCTCAATTGTTTCATCATTCAACTTAAGAATCGAGATATCAATTTTGTCATCTTCTCTATTTCCAAAGGAAATATTCTTGGTTAGTTCGCCTCCAAGTTTTATCATTGTATGAAGCCCAATCCCAACATACACATCATCTTCCATATTGTCTACTACATGAGCAGCGGTTAATAGGAATTTATCTTTCCCTATACTGATAAATACTCCAGAACCGTGGGGCTGCGGTTTTCCACCTATTATAGTCATGTAGTGACAGGTTACCATTGAAGCGGCTTTACTTGCCTCAAGCTGAACTGCTCTATATTGAGTAAGAAGCGGATTTACAATACTTTGATTCATTATTTCTTTTTTTGAAAAATGTTGAAGTGTTTATAAATTTATTTTCCTCAGATCTCTGAATATTTTCTAATGTTCTATCATAGTCTCTAGTTTGAATATTTAAACAATGTAACTTACATCTCATTCCAGGTTTAAACTTCTAAATAACTGTCGATGATTAATATTGACTCGTTTTGCAAAAGGACTTCAAAAGACAGACTTAATTTGCTGTTGAATAATAATGAGGATGATGGTTATTATACATTGCGTCGTTACTGCATATTTCACTACTGATTTTTCGTGTTCAGATACCAGACAAATTCAGTAAAGTACACCAAATGATAATAGAGGTCATAGATGTAAGGTGTGAACAAACTAATATTGTATAATCTTCACTCCTAGTTAATTTTTTAACCAAAGGCAAACCGCATAGCCTAAAATACACGATAGGACAACCATTAAGACAAGTAATGTATAAAGGAGTTTATCAAGTTGGGTATATAATTTCTCTGAAATCTTAAACTGGGTATGACTACCTAAATCTCTATTGAAAAATTTTATTATTGGCGTACCTAGACGCGCTATGAACTTCATTTCTAAATTATAATTAGAGAGTCTATAATTTTGTTAGTAGTAATTTTTTTTGGGTACTTAAGCTTCGCTAATGAAAGCTATTTAAGACGATCTTTTAAGTAAACCAAATTAGTCTTGTCAAGCTATGGTTCCAAATCATTTTACATTGATGGATTTGACAGCCTCTATAAACTCTTTTGAGGGCTTAAATTTTGGAACATAATGTTCAGGAACAATTCTTGATGTATTGGCTACAATATTTCTGCCTGGTTTTGCCGCTCGCTTTTGATGTGTAAAACTACCAAACCCGCGAATAGAAACAGTTTCCCCTTCAAATACAGTTTGCTTTACTTCTTTAAAAAAAGTTTCCAAGATCACCAAAACATCTACTTTCGGAATTCCAGTTTTGTCGTGAATAGCTTGTATGATATCTAACTTTCTCATTTCGATTATTTCGAGATCTCTAATCTTTGACGATAAGAATTGCCTTCAGCGTCTATAAGTTCTACAATGTAAAAACCATTGGTAGCATTGAGATCAAGTGAAGCTTTGTTGTTGGCAAATGGAAGATTATCATTATAGACGATGCGCCCAAGTTGGTCATATATTTTTATGGTAGCGTTGACCACGCTTGAAAGTGTTACTATGTTTAGACTTCCATTGCTCGGATTAGGATAAATGCTGAAAGCCTTTTCCGTTTCGAGATTCTTCATTCCAACAGGCACTGTCCTCACTGTAACAGTATCGGTTGATACAAGACCACAAATAGTTTGCACCACAACATAAGTATCAATCTTGCCAACACTTGCACCCGCATTGACATTGATGATTGCACCACTGTCAATCAGCACTCCCTTTTTATACCATTTGCAATCCAGCGCTTCGGCGGTTGTATCACCAACACGTCCGATAAATGTTTTCTTGCCAAGTTCCGCGTGGGTGTCCTTGCCTGCATCTGCTTTAAGATCAATAGGAACAACACAAACATCGTCAATGAGATAATAAGAAGTAGTGTAAGCAATAGCCCAATAGTTAGTAACTTTAGTCGCAACTGCTGAATTAGGGAAAAAATTACCAATGGATATATGTGTTTCAGTTCCTGAAGCAGTAAAACTTCCTTCTATTTTTTCCCAACTCGTCGTATCTTCTAAAATTTTGTTTGTAAATACTTGAGGAATTACAGTAGTAATTTCTTCACCAGGAGTGTCAGCAATGGCATTAATGGCTCCATTATCCAAGTAAGCACCGATTTTATTATTTGCATATCCTGCTCCTTCAATATTATTGACCCAAAAACTTACACAATAGACTTTTCCTGACGTTAACGGTTTAACCAAATGGCCTTGCAAATTATCCCTGTAATTAAAAGGTAAACTTCCTTTTTCGAACCAAATCGTTTTGTCGTTATATAAGTGAGCGCCAACCATACCGTTACCTCTATGAGGATATTGATAAAATGTTCCATTATCAGGGACATGAGCATTCTTACTAAAGGAATCATTGCCACAAATATTATAATACTCCATACCTAAATCCATAACTGAATCAGTAACATTCCTCCAAAATTTAGCATAGTGTACTTGATTCCACCCATCTGGACATAAGGTATATTTTTCAAAACTCGGATTTTTTACAAAATTCACTTGTGATCGGGCAACAGCCCAACCACAAGTGAATAAAATTATCATTATCAGCCTTTGCATTTTATTTAATATTAAACTTCAGGCAAGTTGTCTTTTGTTGATCATCAGTAAGGCAAATCAGATACAGACCTGGCACTGAATTAACCTTAAAGGTAGCCAATCCATTAATAAATTGAACTTTTTCGCGGCTGATTTCCAAGCCAATTGCATTGTACAATTTTACTTCGACCAGCTTATCACTAAGCATACTTTGACGAATTGTAAATTGACCGTCATTCGGATTGGGGAATAAAGTGTATTGGTTTGTTGCAGTCCCATAGTCCATTCCGTTTTGTGTCACACGGTAAAGAGAGGAAGATGTTGTACAACCATCGTCATTATAACCCAAAAGCAAACCAGTTAAACGTTGCCTTAAAACTCTCGCACGATAAATAACATCTCCATCAATTGCAGGACATTTTTCGGAAAGTGTGAGCAGATTTGACGTGTCAGTTCCGTCCAAGCTATCTTTGAGGTAATGCAGGTAGATGTTGAAGAAATCAACATAGTTTTGCACGATGTAATCAGCATCCGTATAATCGGTAATGACCAAGTCGTTCGTGATGGCATTCCTTCCCATTGCGCTGACAGGGCTGTTTAATAAGGATTCCGCTGTAGTAACATCTTCATTAGCGAAAGCCTGGTCAATATCGCTCAACCATCCGAATCTGCTTCCCGCAGCTACAACCATAAAGCTGTCAAACAAGGATGATGAATCCCTGAAATAAGGCTCGAGAATCCCCATTTCGTAAATAGCCATTTGCGACATCCATTGTGTCGGGTTGTAAGTACTATCGTATCCCAGGCTGTCAGACAGAATCATTTTTGAAAAAATCACCGCGCCCGTGCCAGTAGCTTTTAGCGGGAAGGCACTTAACTTGACTACTGGAGGAAGTTGGTCAACCCCTCCTTCGCAATTGGCATCCCATTGGGTTGCGGTAGCTTCTAAAAGACTTCCTGTTGTTCCGGTGTATTTATACTCATTACCAAAAATTGCTGCTACATTACTACTTGGTAATTGAACAGCTCCAAATGTGGTGATATTCTTTACATACAATTTGGATAAAGCTGATTTTGTTGGGCCTGCAACATAAGTCTGGTTTTTACCGCTTCCGCTTATATTCCATTTATTTAAGGTAGCACCATAGAATGTTCTCGGAGATGGGGTTACATAATTGTACATAAATCCCTGGTCTCCGATATCGCTTGCCAGAACATATCCTTTATAACCATCATTCATTTTGTTATTGATCCAACGAGTATTGTT
>DLGS01000376.1:835-12188 GCA_002482815.1 Bacteroidetes bacterium UBA7688 | reverse complement strand
AGGGAAGAAGAGCCACCGATTTTATTGGTGCAGCGCTGGCAGTAAGTTTTATCTTTTCTTCCGGCTTTGTAAAATCTGTAGGTGGGTGGTTAATACAATTGGATGTATCTGAATTCTGGGTGCCCTTCTGTACCGGACTTGTATTTGCTTTGCCACTCTTATTATTCATCTGGCTGATGGAACGTATTCCACCACCCGATGCTGATGATGAAGAAGCCCGCATGAGTCGTACACCCATGAGTGCCGAACAGCGTAGATTGTTTGTAAAACAGTTTTTACCCGGTATCATTGCCTGTATCTTAATTTATGCATTCGCCACATTGTTTCGCGACATCCGCGATAATTTCAGTGCCGATATGTGGAAGGAAATGGGCTACCTGAACCAGCCTGCTATTTTCTCCAAAACAGAAACACCCATCACGCTTATCATCCTGGTATTGATTGGCAGCATGGTCATGATTAAAAACAGTTTCAAAGCTTTGATGGTAGCACATGTATTGATTGCATTGGGATTTGTATTGGCCGGCTTAAGCACATGGCTGTTCACAAAAGAAATGATTACACCTATGTGGTGGATGATTCTTGTTGGACTTGGCCTGTACATGGTGTACATTCCTTTCAATTCAGTTTTCTTTGAAAGAATGATTGCTGCATTCCGTTTTACCGGTAATGTTGGTTTCCTGATTTACCTCGCTGATTCATTTGGATATTTGGGTAGTGTAGGTGTGTTACTGAGCAAAGAAATTTTTAAAGTGCAATTAAACTGGGTAGCTTTCTTTTCCAATAGTGTGATGATTTTGTCGGTAATAGGTGTTTTAATTACCATTTATGCAGGGTGGTACTTTTGGAGAAAGAAAGTTCAATGAAAATCCGTGATCCATTCAATACATTTTAATTTGATCGTATGTCCTCCATCAACCGAAGAAATTTTCTACGCAGTTCCGGCAGCCTCGTTATTCCTGCAGTATTGCCTTTGTCGGGTTTACTGACCAGCGAGAAAAAAACAACAAGTGATTTACCCGCTAAACCCGTGGTGAAATTCTTTGGTGATGGTGAAATGTATGAACCCTCCGATTACATACGTGTATTACAGGAAGCTGATAAAGCTGCTGCCATTGCCAAAGACCGTTATGGTGTTGGTGGAGTAGTAGAAGCATTGGAAAAAAAATTTACTGTACTCACGGGGAAAGAAAAAGCCATTTTCATGCCCAGCGGCACCATGGCCAATCAACTTGCCCTCGCCGTATTAAGCGGCAATAAGAGTAAGGTATTTGTACAGGAAACCAGTCATGTGTATCGCGATGAAGCAGATGCAGGTCAAACTGTGTTTCAGAAAAGACTGATGCCTTTGGCGAAAGATGAAACCTGTTTTACTGCTGCCCAGTTGCAAAAAGCCATTGACGAAATGAGTAATGCCGAGGCTTTCAATACAGGTATTGGAGCTGTTTCCATTGAAAACCCTGTAAGAAGAAGTGATGGCAGAATGGTTCCACTGGAAGAAATCAAACAGATAAGAAAATACTGTCTCGAGAAAAAAATACCCATGCATTTGGATGGTGCACGTTTATATGTTGCCTCCGCATGGTCAGGTATTTCGATCAAAGAATATAGCCAGTATTTTGATACCGTTTATATTTCACTGTATAAATATCTTGGTGCCAGCGCAGGCGCCATTCTTTGTGGTGATGCTGCGATCATCGACCAGATGACACATCTTATTAAAATACATGGCGGTTCCATGTATGGCAACTGGACCAATGCTGCAATGGCCTTGCACAGAATGGAGGGTGCAGAAAAAAGATTTACAGATGCCAAAAATCTGGCAGAAACCCTCTTTGGAGTCCTCAATAAAACTGGATTTTGTACAGTACGCGAATTAACCAATGGTACTAATATTTATCGCCTGCAGCTCTCGAAAAATATTGATGGTAAAAATTTTCAAAGCAAACTCAATCAACAATATAATATCCGACTGGGTAGACCCGATGCAAATAACGAAGTATTGATCTCTGTAAATGAAACATTACTATACCAGCCATTGGAAAATATAATAAACGCTTTTAAAGACGCTGTGGTATAATTATTATTGCTTTCTTTCTGCAGTATTGTTCGTTTTACATACATGTTCCGCTACTAACTCATTGAGGAAATGACCGGAAACCTTGCTTATTTAAAACAGTATCGTTGTCCGAGCGTATATAAAACCCTGGATTCAATCAACACACCTGTGATTTTTGAAACTCTTTCTCTGATTATTATAACTGTTCTGCCTGTTTCTTTCCAATCTTTAATAGTCAAAAGCTATCACATTTCGTCCTGGAACCGTGAACCGCTTTATTATAACTATGAAAGATACTATTGTAAAAATTATTAGCATTGATCCATTAACGCCTGACGTAATCAGGGTGGTTACTCAAAAACCTCACGATCTTGTTTTTCTGCCTGGGCAGGCTACTGATATTTCCTTACCCGGGTCTGAAGAATCATTGGAGATGCGACCTTTTACTTTTACCTCTCTGCCTGCTGAACACTTGCTGGAGTTTACCATTAAAACCTATCCAGAGCACAATGGTTTTACAAAAAAACTACTCGGACTTAAGGCTGGTGATGAATTGATACTACATGGCGTTTTTGGTGCCCTGAAGTATACTGGTGAAGGTGTATTCATTGCCGGGGGAGCCGGTGTAACACCATTCATCTCCATTTTCAGACACCTGAAGTCTATTGAAGAAGTTGGAAGTAACAGATTGATATATGCCAACAAAACAAGGGCCGATATTATTCTGGAGAAAGAGTTTCGTACCATACTAGGCACCAATTTTATCAATATACTTTCAGAAGAAAAAGTACCCGGTTATGCTAATGGACAGATCACTGAAAACTTCATCAGCACCAATAATGGTGGCAAAAACAGGAAATACTACATCTGCGGTCCTCCCGGTATGATGGATGCTGTTCAGCAACAATTATCGAAACTGGGTGTAACAGAAGATTGCATTACTGCTGAAAAAATATTCGGTAGCGCCGTTGTTCTCTAATAAACACCTGTGAGTCATACAATTCTTTTACCGAATGATGTAAGAGAAAATCCGGTAATAATAGTCACCTTGCTTCTATTAATCATTATTATAAAAACATAAATTATGAAGACCGGAAAAGTTTTAGTGGGTGTTTTGGCAGGTGCGGTGGTAGGTGCTGCATTGGGTATTTTATTTGCTCCAGATAAAGGTTCGGCAACCAGAAAGAAAATTGTTGACAAGGGCAACGATTACACAGATGAGCTGAGTGATAAATTCGACAGTTTTATAGACTCTATCAGTAAAAAATTAGAGTCTATAAAAATGGAAGCCAAAAAAATGGCGGCCAATGGTGAGGTAAAACTCGAAAAAGCAGAAGATGAGATACGTGCTGCTATCCATTAAAATGAATAAAATCATATGCCTGCAACATACAGGAGGTTTATCAGCTAAAGTTAAGCCGATTGTTGAGCAGGCATTAATATGTAAGAACCATGACAGAATCTGATGATACTACGATTGAAAAACTGATTGAAAAAATAGAGCAGTATGGCAAAAAAAGTCTTGAGCTTTATAAACTAAAAATACTACGGCATGCTGTTTTACTCTTTACAGGTTTTACTTCCCTTTCGGGAATCGTTATAGTACTGCTTCTTTTCTTTTTTATGTTATCAGTAAGTGTTGCCATTTTTTTAGGTGAGCAGTTGGGTAAACTATCATATGGATTTTTTATTGTTTCTGCTTTTTATCTCATAC
This sequence comes from Bacteroidetes bacterium UBA7688, assembly GCA_002482815.1. Classification (GTDB taxonomy): domain Bacteria; phylum Bacteroidota; class Bacteroidia; order Chitinophagales; family Chitinophagaceae; genus Rurimicrobium. Next base: position 8,415 of record DLGS01000376.1, on the reverse strand, counting down.
TGTTTATTCTGAGTTATTTCTTTATGTATAAGTGTATTAAACGACCTCTTGCCAATATGATTATCAGGAAAATATTAAATAAAATTTAAGCATGGAAAAGCCTGACCTGTTCATGGAATTACAAGTTACCATTATTGAAATGGAATCGGCCCATACCCGGGATGGGATTGAATTACGGCAGCATTTCAGAAATGTGGTAGATGGTTTCAGGCCCATTAAAATCATCAAAGAAACGCTTAGCAATGTGGCTGAGTCAGGGAAAATAAAAGACGGTATCGCCAGTATCATTATCGGAGCTTCAGCGGGTTACTTGTCTAAGAAGTTGATTGAGTCGGGGTCAAAAAGTATATTTAAAAAAGTGCTTGGCACGATTGTTATGTTTGGCGTTACCAGCCTTATATCAAAAAATTCAGAAACACTAAAAAATTGGGGTAGCGACTTATTTAATTTTTCAGATTCGAAAGAAGCACCCAATACTCCCAGGGAAGCAACTGAATAACAACTCATCTCTTATACAAAAAAAATGATCCCTGTAAATAAAAAAGGAATTGTACTCAGGAAAAGAGATATTGAATTTGAAAATGAAGGTGTGCTGAATCCGGCCGTTATTATGCAAGACAACACCATTCATATGTTTTATCGGGCAGTAAGGAAAGGGAATTATTCAAGTATAGGCTACTGTTCATTTACAGATCCGCTGGTTGTTGATACCAGGAACCAGGAGCCATTTCTGTTCCCTCAATTCGAATATGAGTCACATGGTATGGAAGATCCGAGAATTGTAAGAATTGATGACCAGTATTACCTCAGTTACACCGGTTATGATGGGAACAATGCATTAGGCGCCCTGGCATTGTCAAAAGACCTGAAACACTTTGATAAAGTGGGTCTCATTGTTCCCAAGATGACATACCACAGTTTTTGTCATCTTACAGCAACAAAAAATGATATTAACGAAAAATATCTCCGGTATAATGATAATGAACGGTTCAGAAACAAAGCTGATAAAGACATCTATGTATGGGATAAGAATGTTATTTTTTTCCCCCGCAGAATCAATGGTAAGCTTTGTTTCATGCATAGAATCAAGCCAGACATCCAGTTGGTCATGATTGATGAATTGAATGAACTGAACCACGAATTTTGGGAACAATATTTTCTTCAGTTGAATGAGCATATTTTACTTGCTCCAAAATTTAAACATGAAGTAAGTTATATAGGTGGCGGTTGCCCTCCCATTGAAACAAAAGAAGGTTGGTTAATCATCTATCACAGTGTGTTCGATACAATTAAAGGATATGTGTATTGTGCCTGTGCTGCATTACTGGCTTTGGATGATCCTAAAAAAGAAATCTCGAGACTGCCTTATGCGCTTTTTAAACCGGACCAGGAATGGGAACTAAAAGGCGAAGTAAATAATGTATGCTTCCCAACCGGGGCAATCGTAATTAAGGAAGACTTGTATATCTACTATGGTGCCGCAGACGAACAGATTGCTTGTGCTACAATTAATTTACCGGGTTTATTGGAAGAATTACTTAGTTACCAACATACTGAGCCGAAATAAATAATTTCCTGTCACGATACCATTCAAACAATGCAAGGCATCAGTATAAAAAATATTGCCCGCTTACCCCACGATATATTTGTAGATGAATTATTGTTAATCAGTTCTTTCCCTCCGCGTGAGTGCGGCATTGCCACTTATTCTGAAGACCTTGTAACTGCTTTGAACAAAACCATTGGCGGTAGTTTTACTATTAATATCTGCCCGCTTGAATCAGATACCGAAAAACATGTTTACGATAGAGATCCGGAGTACATCCTGAACACCGATACCCCTGGTTCATTTTGTACACTTGCCGGGCTGATCAATAATAATCGTCGCATTATTCTCGTAATGATTCAACATGAGTTTGGTTTTTTTGAACAAACAACTGACGAGTTAGTGTTGTTTTTAAAAGCGCTGAATAAATCTACAGTTATTACATTCCACACCGTATTACCTCAACCCAATGAAATACTCAGATTACATGTAAAAGCTATTGCAGAAGCTGTTTCGGGTATTGTTGTAATGACACATGCCTCACTGGAAATATTGATCCGGGATTATGGAATCGGTATGGAAAAAGTAACTGTCATTGCCCATGGCACTCACCTTGTAGTGCATGCTGACAAGGCCTTACTAAAAGAGAAATATGGACTTAAAGGAAAAAAGATATTATCAACCTTTGGATTTCTGAGTGAAGGAAAAAATATTGAAACCACGCTATATGCACTGCCCGGCATTATTCGTGAAAATCCGGATACCCTTTTTTTAATTATTGGCAAAACACATCCGGCAGTATTGATCAAACAAGGGGAAAAATACAGGGAGAAACTAGAATCCTTAATAACCGAATTGGGCTTAGAGAAACATGTATTACTGATCAATTATTTTCTTCCGCTCTCTGAATTACTTGAATATCTTCAGCTTACCGACTTGTATCTTTTTACCTCCTGCGATCCCAATCAGGCTGTAAGCGGAACATTTTCTTATGCAATGAGTTGTGGGTGTGCTGTTGTTTCTACACCCATTCCACATGCCCGGGAAGTGTTGAGCGAAGATTCGGGTATGCTCTTCGATTTTGGACAATCGGGCCAGCTAACAGACACGGTGAACCACCTACTTGAAAACGACCTTTTACGCGCCACCATCAGTTCTAATGGCCTGCATAAAATGGCTTCTACGGCATGGGAAAATGTGGCCATTGCTCACGTACTATTGTTCGAAAAATTAAGTTCGGGAGCCATTGACCTCCGGTACCAGATTCCTCCTGTTAATCTGTTACATATCAAGAAAATGACAAGTGGTTTTGGTATGATACAGTTTGCCAATATAAATAGACCTGATGTTGACTCAGGATATACACTTGATGACAACGCAAGAGCATTAATTGCTTTCTGTCAGCATTATGAGCTAACAACAGATAACACCGATCTTCCTTACATTCATATCTACTTCAATTTTATTAAGCACTGTCTTCAACCATCGGGGCACTATCTGAATTATATTGATGAGCAACATTTTTTTTCAGATCAAAATCAGGAGGTTAATCTGGCTGATGCAAACGGAAGAGCCATTTGGGCGCTGGGATATCTCATTTCACTAAAAAGTATCATGCCTGTTACTATTATTATGGAAGCAGAGCAATTATTTCAGGTAACACTATTAAACAGTAACAATATTTTTTCTACTCGAGCCATTGCTTTTGTTATTAAGGGTCTTTACTACAAGAACCTGCAATTACACAATGCATCAGAAACAGATTTGCTTGATACGCTTGCAAACCGTCTGGTAAAAATGTATCTGCATGAAAATGAAGACGGCTGGCACTGGTTTGAAAGCTATCTTACTTATGCCAACAGTATTTTACCAGAAGCGTTATTATGCGCCTGGGTCATTACAAACAATACGTTGTACAGAGATATAGCATTAACTTCTTTTGATTTTCTGCTCGAAAAAACCTTTAACAGTACATGTATTCAGGTAATCTCCAACAAAACCTGGTTACAAAAAGAAGATATTACCGCTGTAAGGGTTAAAGGTGGAGAGCAACCTATTGATGTTGCTTATACCATTATTACCCTTGATAAGTTTTACCATGCTTTTCAGAAACCTGAATACATAGAAAAATTAAAGGTGGCTTTCACCTGGTTCCTTGGCAACAACCACCTTCAGCGAATTGTATATAACCCTTGCACAGGAGGATGTTATGATGGTATCGAAGAGAACAATGTAAACCTGAACCAGGGTGCAGAGTCAACCATCAGCTACCTGATGGCGAGATTAACCCTCGAAAAAACATTACGCAGTGAGCTTATGAGTCGATATCGTGTTTATTAAGCCTGTTATCCTTTCTTTTCTTTCTCTGCATCATATTTTTTCTTCGCTTCTTCCGCCTTTTCAAAATCCAACACTACTCCATTAATACAATAACGCAAACCCGTTGGTGGCGGACCGTCTTCAAAGACATGTCCTAAATGGCTTTTACAACGACCACATTGTACTTCTGTTCTTACCATGCCATGTGTATTATCGGGCAGGTAAATAATCGAGTTTTTCGTAATAGGCTCATAAAAACTGGGCCATCCACATCCGCTTTCGAATTTGGTATCGCTTTTAAACAAAGCATTACCACAAACTGCACAATAGTAAGTGCCTACTTCCTTAAAGTTTTCAAACTTACTGGTCCAGGCACGCTCTGTTCCTTTCTGGCGGGCGATATAATAGACTTCGGGTGAAAGAATTTTTTTCCACTCTTCTTCTTTCAACGCCACTTTCGATTTGTCGGTCCGGGAGTATACCGGGTTATTATTTTTCTGTAGGCTGTCCATTTTTGTCTGTTTCTGTTGGGTATTTTGAGAATAACAACCCTGGATAACGAATGTTGACAGGGCGATCATAGCTAACAACTTCATATGCTAAAACTTTTGATACATTAAAATTACGTTTATCGGGGCCGAAAAGTTTGCTTTATTGCTGACGAACACTTGTTTTTTTCCTTACAAATAGGTTTTATTCAATGATTTAATGAGATGTTAAATGTTTTTTAAGCCTTTGGGCTTATATTTGTAGTTCACGCAAGGTTAGTTTGTTCATGTTTAATATTATTCTGTTTGGACCTCCCGGCAGTGGAAAAGGTACGCAAAGTGAGAAACTTATTGCTACCTACGGATTAAAACATCTATCTACCGGCGATTTATTACGTAGTGAAATAGCAGCCCAAACTCCTCTCGGACTGGAAGCTAAGTCTTTTATGGACAAAGGTCAACTGGTACCCGATGAAGTGGTGATTGGTATGATCAGCTCTGCCCTCGATCAGAACCCCCAGGCTAAAGGATTTTTGTTTGATGGTTTTCCTCGTACAGAAGCACAAAGTGTAGCTTTGGATAAGTTGCTGAAACTCAAGAACACAGAGATTGGTGTGGTACTGGCACTCGATGTGAGTGAGGAAGAACTGGTTAAACGCCTGCTCAATCGCGGTAAAACCAGCGGTCGCAGTGACGATACCAATGAAACAGTGATTCGTGCAAGAATTACGGAGTACCAGCAGAAAACTACGGTAGTAGCCAATTATTACGCTGGTTTCAATAAAGTGGTACATATTAAGGGAGAAGGTACGGTTGATGAAATTTTTTCATCCTTACGCAGCGAGATTGAACAAAGACTGTCTTAATTATATCATAAGTTTTACAACCAACAACCAACTGCGATCCCGTCATATCTTTTTATGACGGGATTTTTTATGTACAAATCCGCCAATTGCTTGTTAAAGCTTTGTGTATTGGGTTTTCAGTTTGCTCATCAACCCTAATTTTGCCATCCCCCCTTTGTTGTGGTGCGGATAAAATGCGTGTGTATGAACAACAAACAAAGAAAATCCCTTTTCACACTTAGTCTTAGCGGCGGCTTACTTATATGCCTTTTAACTGGTTTAACTGCCCATACCGGAAAGTCTGCATCTGTCAGCATTTCAAAAACAGCTACTGCTGTGGCGCCCAAAAACGAAGCGCTTAGTTTATATGAATCGCTGGATCTCGAAAAACTCGGTCTTTCCCGGCAGGCATTTCTTTATGCACTCAGGGGATACAGGCAATTACAGGAAAAGGGTGAGTTGCTGAACAATGCCGTTCTTTCTGTTATTGATTTTAGTTTGCCTTCTACTCAAAAACGCTTTTTTGTGATAGACATGAGCAGCAATAGCCTCCTGTATTATACCTATGTATCGCATGGTAAGAATTCCGGTAAACTGATGGCAAAGAATTTCTCCAATCGTAGCAGCAGCTACCAAAGCAGCCTCGGGTTTTATACAACGGGTAATACCTATTTTGGTAAACATGGTTTATCGCTCCGCCTTATCGGTAAAGAAAAAGGAATTAATGACAAGGCTTTACAGAGAGGCATCGTTATTCATAGCGCCAATTATGCAAGTGAAGCGTTTGCCCGGCAACAAGGTTATCTTGGAAGAAGCCAGGGTTGTCCTGCAGTGCCGGAAGAAATTCATAAAGAACTTATTCAAACCATTCAAAATGGTTCCTGTCTCTTCATTTATTCACCGGCGACTATTTATTCAAAACAGTCTAAGCTGGTTTAATCATTCGTTTTAACCGAACATCATATTTTAACAAGTTTTTGCCTTGTTCACGTGTCTACCTTTAATACAAGGTGCAACACGTAGAATTTTTTCATACCGAACACTTCAACCAAAACTATCAGCGGCAAAAAGCTGATGAGTCTATTTCCTATTTTATCGATTTCTTCTGGGAGACCGATTTTGATGAGTTGTGGGATCAATATCCGAAGGGATTTTCAGATGCGCTGTTTCCCAATACTGGTTATACCTATCTGCTCAACCTGGGCACTCCCTTTGTAATGCAGATTGGCGACAGGAAATTTGATATGAAGACTGATGGCTTTCTCCCTCGTCATCGTGCCATTGAATGTTATCACCAGCCGGGCAATAAATTATTTGGCATTAAATTCAAGATATCGCCTGTTATTTTTGAAAAGAAGATCAACTTCTCCGAATACAGGGAATATATTTTCCCGTTGAGCTATCTCATGGATGCCGGTATTCTTTCACAAGTAAAAAAAGCCAATAGTTTTGAAGATCGTGTTTATTTATTGACGCAGTATTTTGAAAAAATCATTCAGCAATATTCCGGTTCACTGAAGCCTATCCAGATTGTATCTGAAATTCTCGCACATTGCGAAAACAACCGCGATTTTATTACTCCGGTTGAAGATTTTGCAAAACAGTATGGCATTTCATCGCGCACACTACAACGTTATTTTGAAACAGCCACCAGCATCAGTACCAAAACCGCTATCCAGATCATTCGCATACGCAAAGCCACCGAGCACCTGGTTAGCGAACCCGATAGTTTTAAAAGCTCCGACTATGGCTATTACGACCATAGTCATTTCTATAAACACCTGAAAAGTTTCCTGCAAAAAAATACACTCAAAAAATTACAGCCGCATTTGAGGTTGCTGGAGAAATTGCATAGTAAGCATAAGATTAATGAAGTAGCCTATTGATGGCGTGAATGGTGAATCGTCAATGTCGAGAAAATAGTACGATAATGGTATCTATGTTATAGAGCGGGCCTCCGTAATAAAAAACCACAGCGGTTGTCAGTTCCTCTATTCACGATTGACGATTCGCCATTCACCCTAGTTCCCCGCCCTGCTTCTTTCTTCTTCCGATGCGGTAGCTCTTCTTCTGGCAGCCTGCACCGTGTTTTTTCCAAAGCGATATGTAAATGTGAGATTGGCTACCCTTGTTTCGCGATAGGCACGCCATTTTTCGATATAATTATTATAAGTGATCACTGCTTTGGGAAGGTTGGTCCAGAAGATATCAGTGATGTTAAAACGCAGTGTCCCTTTTTTATTCATCATCGTTTTCTGTACACCCAAAGCAACACCCCATTGCGGATCGAGGACCATGAAACCATATTGACCGCCTGAATTAAAATTCACATTGAACTCACTCACCCAACCCTTACCCAGCGTAAAACTGTTATTTGTTCTT